>CAZWDJ010000044.1:0-5595 GCA_964632325.1 uncultured Candidatus Saccharibacteria bacterium
TCAAATAACGGATAATCGTCCTTCTGCCTGCCTCAAGCTGTCTTGCAGAAATCCACTTGGTGCCCAGCGATTTTAGCCCAAAGCTTCCAAACGAAAGCTCGTTTGCTTTCCGGTCAAGCCCCTTGGATCTTCCCTTATGCCATTTGCGATATTTTACTCTTTTGGGCGTCAACATATCTTATTCAAATTTTTCGCCTTTGTAAATCCAAACCTTGATTCCGATTGTCCCGTATCTGGTCAAAGCTTCGGTCAGCGCGTACTGGATGTCTGCTCGCAGAGTCTGCCTGGGCATTCTTCCCTTTTTCATCCACTCTCGCCTTGCGATTTCAGCCCCTCCCAAGCGCCCCGACATTTCAATGCGCACGCCTTCCACGCCCTTGCTTGCCATGACTTTGGACATGGTCTGCTTCATCACCTGCCTGAACGGCATGCGCTTTTCAATTTGGGAAGCAATAAAGGCGCCGGTCAAAGACGCGTACTCCCAGGGGTTTTTCAGCTCTCTGATTTCAATCTTGATTTCTTTTTTCTTGCCTCCGGCCTCCTTCGCCACTGCTTTCTTGATTTCTTCAATGCCAGAGCCCCCTCGTCCAATCAAAAGGCCGGGCCTGGATGTTGAAATAATGACCGTAAGCTTGCCTGAAAACCGCTCAATCTCCATACTTTCAACGCTCGCTTCTTTAAACCTCTTTTCCAAAACCTCTCGTATTTTAAAATCCTCCTTCAGGGATTCCTGATACGTTTTTTTGTCAAACCAACGAGAAACCCAGTCTTTGGTTTCATGTATGCGAAATGATTTTGGATGAACCTTGTGGGCCATATTAGTTTAAAACCATCTAAATAGACTTTCTTCTGAATATCTGCGGCTTTTTCAAAAATGTTCCTCTTGGCTTTGCGGATTCATCTTTGGGCTGGACAAAGGCCTTTTGCGACTCTGTCTTTTTTGCTTCAATCGGCTCTTGCGCCTTTCCGCCTTCGGTTTTCTTTTTCTCTGCAACCGCAACTTTTGTATCCAGCATAATGGTGATATGCGAAGTCTTTTTCTGGATCTCATACGCCTGGCCTCTTGCTCTTGGGCGAAAGCGCTTGAGCTTTGGGCCTTCGTCAACCGTGATTTTCATGACAAACAAGTCCTTGGGTTCTATCTGGAATTTCTGCAGCGCAGAAGCAACAGCTGAATTCAACAGTTTGAGCATAGGGCGAGCCGATTTATTGGGCGTAAACTTCAGCAAGGCGCGCGCCTGCTCCACATTCTTGCCCCGCACCGTATCTGCCACCAGTCTTGCCTTTCTCGGAGCTATTCGCAAATATCTCAAAATTGCAGTTGATTTCATTTATTTCTTTCCTCCTTCTTTTGGAGAAGGCGCTTTTGCCGCGGGAGCCTTTGCTCCTGCTGCTCCGCCAGACGCGCCTGGCGCGCCTGGCGCGAATGGCACTCCTGGCGCTCCTGCCGCTTCCTGGACCTTTGATTCCAATTCCTTTTGCATTCTTCCGCCATGCCTGATGAATTTCGTGGTCGGCGAAAACTCTCCCAACCTGTGGCCCACCATGTCTTCTGTCGCTGTTACGGCAATGTGATCCTTTCCGTTATGCACGCCAAATGTAAAACCGATCATTTCCGGGGTAATGGTGCAGTCTCTTGCCCAAGTCTTGATAACCGTTTTGTCTCCGGCTGACCTCTTTTGGATTTTCTCAAGAAGCCTGGCATCTACGTATGGCCCTTTTTTCAGTGATCTTGGCATATATCGTTAATTCTTTTTCATCTGCTCTCCTGTTTCGGTTTGCTTCAAAGGTATTTCGCCTAGTATAATCTGGGGGGACATTCCCTTGTCAGACAAAATAATCTTTGCGTTCCTTTGCAAAGAATTCTGGATCACGTCCAGCTGCTTTAACAGCTGGGCGTTGCCCACGAACGAAGCATTGATCATATTGAACGCTTGGGCCTGGCCTTCTGCCTCCAGAATCAGCGCCTGCTTCTTTCCTTCCGATTCTTTAATGGCAGCACGCCTTGAACCGTCTGCCTCGGTTTCCTTTGCGGTTGCAAAGTCAATGGCAGACCGCTTTTCGTTTTCAGCTTTGATCACCCTGTTCATGGTATCCTGCACATCCTGCGGAGGAATGATCTCTTTTAACTCCACGCGCACGACTTCAACTCCCCAGCTTTGAGTTTCCCTGCTCAAGATTTCGGCAAGCTTGGCATTCAATTCGTTCCGCTTTGAATTCACTTCCTTAAACAGCATTCCTCCAATGACGTTTCTCGCCGTTGTCTGGGCAAGCACTACAATCTGATCCACGAAATCGTCAACCGCGTAAATTGACTGCTTGACGCTTTCTTCGTCTGCTTTTACCTTGTAATACACGACAAGGTCAACTTTGGCGTTCAAATTGTCCTCGGTGATGATTTCCTGCGGCCTGATATCTGCCATGCGTTCGGTCACATTAATAGAAACGAACCGCTGGATAACAGGAATAATCCAGTTGAACCCGGGGTTTCCGAATCGGGAATATTTTCCCAATGTTTCCACAATGCCTCGCTCGGTGGGACGCACGATTCTGATTCCCCCAAAGAACAGGAACAGGAAAAATGCAGATACTGCGAATATGATAAAAGTATTCATAGTAGGTTATTTCTTCTTTTTCTTTCTGCGGGACAAGATAAACTTGCTCGTCCAGCGCTTCTTATTTCTCGTCTTTACTCCCAAGGCATGCTTGCCCCAAGGAGTCTTTGGATATTTCATTCCTCTGCCCGTTCTTCCCTCTCCTCCTCCATGAGGATGATCAACGGGATTCATCACGGTTCCCCGCACTGCAGGCCTCCATCCCTTCAATCTCCGGCGCCCTGCCTTGCCTAATACCTGATACTTATGCTCGGGATTGGAAACCATGCCAATGGACGCAAAGCATGAAGCTGGCACTTTTCGGATTTCGGAAGAAGGAAGCTGGATATTCACAAAGTTTTCCTCCTGCGCGAGCACCTGCGCCCAACTACCTGCGGAACGCACGATCTTTCCTCCTTTCATGGGTTCCAATTCAATATTATGCACCAGGGTTCCCACGGGAATATTGGACAGGCGCATCCTGTTTCCCGGCTTCACCTCCGCCTTTTCCGCGCACAAAATCTCGTCGCCCTGCTTTATCTCTTGCGAAGCAAGCACATATCCCTTTTTTCCGTTCTGGTACGACACTAGGGCGATAAACGCGTTTCGGTTGGGATCGTATTCAAGCGCCTCCACTTTGCCTGGAACCCCAAGATATTCCTGGCCAAAATCAACCATGCGCCACATTTTTCGCGATCCGCCTCCCCGGTGCCGTATCGTGATTTTTCCGGTAGCGTTTCTTCCCGCATGCTTCTGGAGCTGCGTAAGCAGATTCTTTTCCGGCTTCTTTTTTGAAATTACAGTATCCATGGCATTACGGCGCAATATCTATTTTCTGCCCCTTTTTCAAGATCACAATGGCTTTTTTGAATCCCTGCTTTACTCCTCTCGTTTTTCCCACGCGCACTGACTTTTCTGGCATGGTAATCATATTCACGCGACTCACATTCACCTTATACATATCCTGGACAGCTTGCCTTACTGCGTGCTTGGTCACCCCAGGATACACCTTGAACGTATACGAACGCCTTTCAGCGCCTTGCAAAGCTTTTTCCGTCATCAACGGATGCTGTATAACGCCGAAAGAACCAGCAAAGTTTCCAGGCACCGGCGCCTGCGCAGCCTCTTTTTTCTGGGCTTCTTTTGGAGCAGGCTTCCTTAGCGCCTCTTTCTCTTTTTTGAATAATTTGAATGCCATATCAGGATTTTTTTCCAAATGTCTTTTCCAATACCTGAATTCCGTCTTTGAGAATAATCAAAGAATCCAAATTCAACAAGTCCAAGGCATTCAAGTCTTTTGCCTGAAACACCTGAATAGACGGGAGATTCCTCCCTGCCCGAGCAACAGATTCGTCCTTTGAGGAAAGAACCAGAGCCGCTGATTCCTTTTTCAAAGGAAGCCTGCTTACGATATTGCGCAAAAGCTTTGTCTTTGGCTGTTCCAAAGAAATAGCGTCCAAAACGATTACCTGGCCTTGCTTTGCTTTCTCGGAAAGCACGCACAACAGGGCTTTTCTTTTCATCTTGTCATTCACCTTTTGGGAATATACCTCGCTGGATCTTGGCCCAAATGCGACTCCGCCATGCCTCCACAAAGGGGATCTTGTAGATCCCTGCCTTGATCTTCCAGTTCCCTTTTGGGCCCAGGGCTTTCTTCCTCCTCCTGAAACTTCTCCTCGGTGCTTTGTATGGGCAATGGTCCTTCTCCTGTTTGCCATTTGGGAAACTGCGACCTGATGCACCAGATCCGCGTTCCATTGCAAGCCAAAGATCCCTTCCGGAAGGTTAACTGTTTCAATTTCTGCCCCCTGCTGATTGTATACTTTTGTTTCCATGGTTATGCGCCTCGTATCTCAACAAGAATTCCATTGCGTCCGGGAACCGCGCCCTTTACGGCAACAAGATTTGCCTGGGAATCCAAGACCGCAATTTCGAGGTTTTTCACTGTCACCCGTTCCTGGCCCATTCTTCCTGGCATTTTCTTTCCTTTCCATACTTCAGAAGGCCTTGCCGCTCCCACAGAACCCAAAGTCCTGTGCTCATGCTTGGTTCCTCGGGTTGCCTTTCTTCCGTGGAATCCATGCCTTTTCACTCCTCCCTGGAATCCTTTTCCTTTTGAAATCCCTGACACGTCAACTTCCTCGCCCTCCTTAAACAAAGAAAGAGTAATGTCATCTCCGGGATTGAACGCATCAGTCAAGGGAAACTCCCGAATATGCCTGAACTCTTTTCCTTTTTGGCTCTTTGTCCCTTTCTTTTTCAAGGGTTCATAGCCCAATTGAACAGATCCGTATCCGTCTTTTTCCTTGGTCTTGACCTGCAAAACCCTGCACGGGCCTGCCTCAAGAACAGTCACAGGAACTACCCTGCCGTCTTTGGCGAATATGCGGCTCATGCCGATTTTTTTGCCCAATAATGCTCTCATAAAAAAACGCGGGTACTACCCGGCGCATGTGTAACACTCCAGTTAGTACTTATCCTATTTTTCCGCCCTGGCGCGTATGGCGTACTCTACAGAATAGTATACTTTCATACAATACAGAGTATAGACAAGCCTAAAAGAAATGTCAACCCTGAAGTGAATTTTGGTCCAAAATCTACTACAGGGTCAACTCCATCAGATGTTTTGGGAAACACCCCATCCGCCTATAAAAAAGTACTGCTAAACACTACTATACTATATAGTATAGTAGTGTTTACAGATATAGATAACTGAAGCATTGCATTATGTAAAAGAAAAACTCTGCTTTAGAAAACAGAGTTATTGAGAGCTTGATCAAACTCGTCTTGCGCGCATATGCCGTTTCCCACAAGCTCTTTGCCATAGTGCCGCCAGCCCGCAATTCGGTTTTCCCAGATTTGCCGTACGGCATCCAAAAACTCCATTTGAGTCTCCAGAGCAGGAAAGGCATCTACCCTTCCCACCGTAAAGCCCTTCCTTTTAAGAAATGCCTCCTGAATTGCCATCTGGCTAAGATCTCCGCGAAGAAGAAATCTGAAT
>CAZWDJ010000045.1:0-903 GCA_964632325.1 uncultured Candidatus Saccharibacteria bacterium
CGACGATTCCCGCGTTAAGGGAGTTTTTTGGGCAATGAATGGAAGCAGGTCCTCGTGCGAGAACGGGGAGGGGTGACAACCGGCTTGGGGAAAAAGAAAGGAAGCAGGGTCGTGCTAATGTTCTTTCAGCGCGTATGACAGGAGGGGATGAGCAATGCCAGCATTATTGGTGTATTGATTCCCCCAATGGACCGTTGAGTCTTGGGACATGCAGGAAATGCGGCGGTACCAAAGAGTTTTCTAATTCCATGGAAATGCCTTGGTCGTTTGCTGGTCCAAAGGCAAGGGGAGAGGGCGCATCAATCGCATGATGGGCCCTCCTTTTATTTCCATGGTATAGTGGCCATATGGAAAAGAAGACAGCTGTCTTCCTGGGAATGATTGGAGTGCTGCTTTTTTCAGCAGTGTTTGTATGGAAAGAGGTTGCGCGCTCCAGCTCTTCTGAAGTGATATTCTTTGATGTTGGCCAGGGAGATTCCGCGTTTATTTCTACCAGCAAGGGCGTTCAAGTTTTGATTGACGGAGGGCCTGATGCAAAAGTACTGGAAAAATTAGGCAAGGCCCTGCCTTTTTGGGACAAAAGCATTGATCTCGTGGTGCTGTCGCATCCTGCCCAAGACCATGTTGGCGGGCTGATAGGGGTGCTGGAGAAATACCATGTTCGGCATATTGTGTGGAATGGAATCCAGAAAGACACTGCCGTATACGGATCGTGGATTGCTGCTGTGGAAAAAGAGCAGGCACAAGGCGCAGAGGTGCATATTGCGCATGCTCCGCAAAGGATACTGCTGCACGAGCACGGATGCATGCAGTATCTTGATATCGTATATCCCCAAGAGAGCTTGGAAGGGCAGGCATACGAGGATGACAACGATACTTCTCTGGTTGTGAGATTTGAATCGT
>CAZWDJ010000045.1:913-4152 GCA_964632325.1 uncultured Candidatus Saccharibacteria bacterium
TTTCTTTTTACCGGAGACCTTACGTCATGGGGAGAAAAACAGATTTTATCGTACGAAGGATTTTTTGACGCAGACGTATTGAAAGCGGGCCATCACGGAAGCAAGACTTCCAGCTCCGCAGAATTCGTCAACAAGGTGAGCCCTGAAATCGCAGTCATTTCTTCGGGCAAAAACAACAGCTATGGCCATCCTCACGAGCAGACGCTTGCAACATTCCAGAGATTTGGTATAAATGTGTTGAGAACAGACCTTCAAGGAGACATTACATTATATCTTAACCAATAATTGTATTTATGCCGCATTTGAAAGAAGAAAAAACCCTTGTCATCATCAAGCCCGATGGCATCCAGCGATCTTTAATGGGCGAGATCATTTCACTGTATGAACGGGCGGGATTAAAGCTCATTGGAGTGAAAATGGTTGTTCCCACGCAAGAGCACGTAGAGAGGCACTATACCCTGGATCCTTCCTGGAGAATGAAAAACGGAGAGAAAACCATTAAGAGCTACAAAGAAAAGGGGCTTGTGCCGCCTTCTGAAGATCCTATGGCAGTTTCCGGAGTGACGCTGGAGAAACTGAAGAAATATCTTTCTTCGGGCCCGGTTTTGGTTATGGTATGGCAGGGGGCAAACGCAGTAGCCATGGTCAAGAAGATAACCGGAACCACGGAGCCCTTAACGTCAGACGTGGGAACCATACGGGGCGATTTTATGGTGGATTCTTACCAAATGGCAGACACAGACGGCAGGGCAGTAAGGAATCTCACGCATATTTCAGGGTCGGTAAAAGAAGCTGAAGACGAAATCCTCCATTGGTTTACAAAACAAGAGCTTCTTTCCTACAAGATTCTCCAGGAAAAGATTCTGTACGACGTGGATCTCAACGGCATTCTGGAATAATGGTAAGCCCATTAGCGTCGTGTCGCTGCCAGCATATCTTGCGGCACCGGGCCTTCGTCAGCTCCAGCAGCTGACGAGGCCCTGCGCTCTCATCCTCTGGGCTTTGAGCTTTCGCTCAAAGACCAAGCCCCAGAGGATTCCGAGGGCTGCCACAGAGATATGCCGTCAGCTTCTTTACAGTTGACAGTATGCCTTAGCAAAATGGTATACTGGATGTGCCCTGCTTTTATTCTTTCTGGCGTTATTCTATATAGGGAACCCGAATATGCGTCCAACCCGTGGGTTGGACCTAGGGTACCCACTTGAATTCTTTCCAGAAAAGGATAAGCGCAGGGTTTTGCGTCTATGGATATTTTTTCGCATATTCTCAATCGTTCTCTCGCGCATGTCATGCGTTTTTCTTCCAAGCCCCAGCATTTCAAGGAGAGCGTAGCCGAGCATTCATTTTTTGTGGCGTATTTTACGTGCATACTTTGCGATCTTTTGAAAGAAGCAGGCCAGGATATTAACTCCGAAAAAGCCTTGCGCATGGCCTTGGTGCACGATCTGGAAGAAGTATTTTCAGGAGATATTTTGAGCCCGTTCAAGCATTACAGCCAGGAAGTAACCGCAGCCATCCGCAAGGTGAACTTGGAAATTATCCAAGAGGCATTTCAGGGGCTTCCTGCGAAATTATCAGCGCATTATATTTCGTTGTGGACCGAAGAAGGAGAGGGTAAAAGCATAGAAGCAAAGGTAGTGAAAATCGCAGACAAGCTTTCCCTTCTTGGCAAATGCGCAGAGGAAGTAAAAGCAGGCAATGAGTTTTTCAAGGATATGTATGAGTGGCAGCTCCAGTCATTAAGAGGATACGATGCGCCTTGGTGGAATCTGGTGAAGCAAAAAGTGCTTTCTGTTACGTAGCGTAGATGGTTTGACAAAGCGGTTTCTATTGATATAGTGACGGTAAGAAAGGAGCGTGAAACATGCCGCTTGTACATGAACTTCGTGAGGTTTCTGTTGGGGATGACGAAGAAGAACAGATGCAAGAGCCACTCGTTGATCCCGAGTTCAAAAAAGTTCTTGAGCGTTTGCCAGAATGGCTTCCGCCCTGCGGAGGCGCTATAGACGAAAACGGCAAGCACCACTGGATGCTTGAATGATGTACTTGCCTTGAGCCCTCAAAACGAAGAGGGCTGTTTTATTCTTTTTTGAGAAAGAGCGAGACGATAAACATGGCAAGGGCGACAAGCACAATGGCGCCTCCTGGAGCAATGTTGAAGTAAAACGAGGCAAAGATTCCCGAAATGACAGAAAACAGGGAAATTGTTTCGGCAATGAGCAAGGTGTATTTGAAGCTTTTTCCAAACTGCAGAGCCGTGACTACAGGCAAAACAAGAAGCGCGGAAATCAGCAATACTCCCACAATAGGAATGGCAAGAGCTATGGTGAAGGCAGACAGCAGGATCAAAAGCATGTTGAGCCGCTTTGTCGGAATGCCGCTGACTTGCGCGGATTCTTCGTCAAAAGTGACGTAGATGAGCTCTTTGTAAAAGGCGACGATCGAGGCAAGCACTCCTAATCCGAGCAAGGCAATGATAACCACGTCTGACTGTTTTACCGTAAGAATGCTTCCAAACAGATATGCGAATAAGTTCATGTTCATTCCTCGTGCGGCTCCTATGAGCACCACTGCCAAAGCCACGCTTCCTGAAAGGAAAATTGCCAGGGCTGATTCTCCATATACCTTTTTGGATATGCGGAGTTTCTCAATGGCGAGCGAAGACAAAGTGGTTGCGGCAATTGCAGACAAAAACGGGTTGACTTTCAGCAGCAGGCCGAATCCTATTCCTGCCAAAGATACGTGGGCAAGCGTGTCTGCGATCAAGGAATATCTTCGGAGCACCAAAAAGATGCCGATGAGCGGGGCAATCAAGGCAACCACAATGCCTGCTTCAAGCCCTCTTACAATAAAGCCGTATTGAAAGAGTTCAATGATGTTCATGGAGGTGATGATGGTGGGAATGCTTTACAGCTTCCTCATACGCGGTTTGGAATTGCTCTTTGCCGCCCAATTCCTCTGGCATGCCGTACCACAGCAGGTCTCTGTTGATAATCGCGATCTCGCTGACATGGCTGGCTACCACCTCAAGGTCATGGGACACGAGAATAAGGGTGAGGTGCAGGTCTTTGTTCAGTTTTTGGAGCAATGCGTAAAACTGCCCTTGCGTTTCCTCGTCAACTCCCACTGTTGGCTCATCCAGCACGATTATTTCAGGATGAGTCGCAAGCGCTCTTGCGATAAACACCCGCTGCTGCTGACCGCCTGAAAGTTTTCCCACAAGCGTGTTTTTGAATTCT
>CAZWDJ010000045.1:4162-5559 GCA_964632325.1 uncultured Candidatus Saccharibacteria bacterium
ATTCTTGCATTTCAACTTGTTTTAAGGATTGAGAAACGATCTGCGCGTCTTCTTTGGTGGGGAAGCGGAACAGGCCTCGTTTTGCAATCGTACCCATGGCTACAACTTCCTGGACTGTCAGGGGAAACTGTGCGTCAAATTGCGCAGTTTTCTGGGGAACATATCCTATCTTAAACCATTCGCGGAATTGCTGTATATCCTGTCCAAACAGTTTGATGCTTCCCTGTGAGGGCTTTAACAGCCCGAGCATGAGCTTAAGAAGCGTTGTTTTTCCGCTTCCATTCGGGCCAATGAGGCCAACGTAATCTCCCCGGTGCACCGAAAGCGTGATATTGCGCACAGCTTCCGTGCCCTTTGAGTAAGAGAATGAAACATTCTGGATCTCCAGGATATTTTCTTGGTGGTTTACCGGGTGCATTCCAGTGCGATGACAAGATTCTCAAGATTTTGCTCCATGAGCGTGAAATAGTCTTTTCCTTTGGCCATATCCTCCTGGCTTAATCCCTCAATGGGGTCTAGTACCAGAGTTTTTGCTCCGGTCTCTTTTGCAATGGTTTCAGAAAGCCTTGGGCTCACGAGCGTTTCGAAAAAGATATATTCAATATTGTTGTCTTTCACGAATTTTGAAACTTGGATAAGGTTTTGGGGAGAAGGTTCTTCCTCGGGAGAAATTCCGGCAATGGAAACCTGGTCAAACGCGTAGCGGTTTGCAAGGTATCCAAACGCGGCGTGCGAAGTGACAACAAGGTCTTGCCTGCAGTTTGCCAAAGATTCTTTGTATCTTTTATCTATTTCATCCAATCTTTCATTCAGGTTTTTTTGGTTTGCTTCGTAGTATTCCTTGCTTGCGGGGTCTAGTTTTGTAAAGCCGTCGGTAATTTTTTGTGCCTGCTCTTTTGCGAGAAACGGATTGAGCCAAAAATGGGGATCGCCCCCAACAGAAGTTTGCGCGGTGACAATGATCTCTGCTTTTGTCTTGAGCGTGTTTTGGACAGTGCGCGCCCATGGTTCAATACCGCCGTTCAAAATAATCAGGTCGCTTTTTTCCAAGCGAACCAGATCTTGCGCGGAAAGTTCGTAGTCGTGGGGCTCGGTTCCCGAGGGAGTTACCACAGAAATGTCTGCTTTGTCTCCTGCTATTTGCGAGGCAAAAAAGTACATGGGATAAAATGAAGCTGCCACTTGCAGCTTTCCATTTTCTTCCTGCTTCTTAGGCGCTTGAAAGGCCCAAATAAGAAGGCCGACAAGAGCAATGCTGGTAAGAATGAGAATAGGTTTTTTCATGCAATTTTATCGTATCACACTAGGTATATTTGTTAACCGAGAGATGACTGAATGCGTTTTGCTTCAGCTTCAACGAGCTGGCCTTCGTATTCTCCGCTGTGGGCGGAAGTTCC
>CAZWDJ010000046.1:0-5547 GCA_964632325.1 uncultured Candidatus Saccharibacteria bacterium
CGGTCACTCTATCTCCCGGCAAAATTCGTATCCGGTGTATCATCAATTTTCCCGCGAGATACGCGAGAATTTCAGTGCCGTCGTCAAGCTTAACACGAAAGCGCATGCTTGGCAAGGCCTCTTGCACTTGGCCCTCTTTCACGAGATCTTGTTTGCGCGGATCCTTCATTCCCAATGCAGTAAAGAATATCAGGCTTTCTTGCTTCAGTCAAGCATCAAGCTGACAGTAACTTGTCTTATATCTTTTGGAAGCGAAAATCTCCACGCCGGCCAGAGATCAATTTGAAACCGCACCACGGGCAGTGAGCTTAAAAACGCCTCGGCATCTCTTCTCTTTTGCCCCTGTATGCCAGACTTCACCTGATCAATGTCAATATCCTGATATGCTTTTGCCTGCGCTTGCACTTCCATATCAAGCGTCATAGATTCTTTATGGAACTGTTTTGCGGTATATGTCACGCTCATGCCCTCAACGTGCAGCCGCTCGCGCTCTGCAAGCTCGTCTTGGAATATATCCTGGACAAAAGAGCGAAGGTCGTCCATGTGGAACATCAGGGCCTGCGCATGAACTTTTGCGGTTGCGTTGAACTGCGCAAGCTCTGCTCCTGGCTGTATGGAAGAAAACGAATCAACAACGCGCGCGTCCAAGCTCCGCTCGTCAACAACAAAAGGCATAATGGACCTGCGCAAAATCTCCTGCTGCGCAAGATCGGAAGCCTGCTGCTCCACGTCTTGCTTGGCATTCCTGATATCTTGGTCCGTGACAACAGGCATTGATGACTTTGAACCGCCTGCCATGTCTTTGGAGGATTTTCCGTACACCAGCGTGTACAAAGAAGACCCAGCCAGCCCGGGAAGAGAAAAATTAGATGGGCTGATATTGTATTCGCTTCCTGATTCCGCGGCTTCTACGGAAACATCCAAAGAAGATCCCGCGGGTATGGAAACTCGCTGGGTTGAGCGGAACAGTTTTCCGTTTTCGGAGATAAATCGAGTTGCCGCGACAAGAATCTGGGTCTTCTGCTGATTGTTTGTCACGCGAATCACTCCTTTTGCTTTTGTTTCCAGGGTTTTTGTTCCTGTGGCAGGATACAGTTTTGTAATAGTTTTCTCCTGCTCAATCAGTTTTGCGGGAATCAGTTTGGCTTCAAAGTCCACGCTGTCTGCGCCTGCCTGCACCTTCACTGTTTCCTGCAACGCCAATGACCGCGCAACAGGCCACAAAGAAACCGTGCCTTTTGAGAATAATACATGCGCGGCTCCGGCTCCAGCCAAAACAAAAATGGCCAAAAGGACAATCCCGGCTTTTGCCAAGCCAAAGACTGCGCCAGCTCCTGATTTTTGCGCTTTCTTTTGCGAAGCCGCCTGTTTTGGAGAAGCATCTCTTGCCCCTGCTCTCGTTCTGGAGCGGGGAGGCGCAATATCTGTCACTTTTCTTTTATGAGACTCCATGCAGTTGCAAAACTAATGACGTATATTGAGGATCTGATTCCTTGACGCCCGACAAAGGCATAATGTCCTGCGGAAGCAGCAAACGCACTTCTTTCTCTTGCGATATTGCCTTTGCGATATCGGGAACCTGTGCCCCTCCGCCAAATACATATACCGGATCCAGCATCAAAGCAGGATATGGCTGAAGGGATTCTTGTATCATTATACCTATACGCGACGCTTCAGGCAAGAAGAGATCCTGCACCCGCTTTTTCATTGCTTCAGAAACCTTGCCCTTGGAATACGTTTCTTTGAATTCCCGGGCAGTTGCGGCGTTCATTCCCAGCATTTGCTCCACCAAATACGTAAACCTGTCTCCGCCCACCGGAAACTCCTTTACAAAAAGCACGTTTCCCTCTTTGATTCCTACCGCGTGCGTCAGCAAATCTCCGATATTCACGAATGTTCCGCTCATATTCTTTGCCAATGCAAACTTCTGGCGCGCCTGCGCCTCATGCAGCAGCACAAACTCCTTGCTCGTATGGGATTTCCTGAATGCTTCCAGCGCCTCTTTCCATGAACGGAGAAGAAACGTTGCCAGCACCGAACACTTCACTTCCTTGCCCTGGAATCCCTGCACGCGGGGCACTTCGTATCCGTCAATATACCACTGCAATGCATGCATGTCCTGCATCAAGAACTCCCCTTTTTGGATGCCTGAAGATTGCGAAAACTCTTGGGGCGCGCTTGTAAGAAGCATATCTTTCATCATGCGCACCAACTCGCGCTCTACATATTCAGAAAACGGCGCTTTTGCCTCTTTGCGCGAAAAGAAGAAATCCTTAGAGCGCGCCTTGAAGATGCTGGGCGAAAGATTTATCACGGTCTTGGGAGCGTCTTTCTCAAGAGACATCCCCCCGTGGGACTGCTTAATGGCATTCCACGCAGATTCCAAGGATTTGTGCCAAAAGATCGTATTCGTCTGCTCCTTTCCCTGCAAAGAAGCGTTCCATCCGTTTTCATTCTTTGTGCAGTATGCGAACTTCAAATACACGTCTCCAACGTCAAGAACGAGCACGCGCTTTTGAAACACAGCTGGCTTAATGCGGGGAATGGGAAAAGAAAATGGAAGCTTCATTGGAGAATCGCGCGGATTCTTCGCACCCCCGAAGAAACCGCCTCTTCTTTTAGTATGCGAAACGTTCCGAGCTCGCCGGTATGTTCCACGTGCGGGCCTCCGCAAAACTCTTTACTAAACGCATTGCCCTCTTTGTCTTGCGCAATATATACAGACACCATCTCTCCGTATTTTACACCAAATTCCATTTCTGCGCCCATATCCACTGCTTCCTGCAGCTTCATTTCTTTTCTCATCATGGAAAGGTCCTCTTGTATTTTTTGATTTACCAGTTGTTCCACCTCTTGAAGTTCCTCCTGGGTGACTTTTTGCGGATGCGAAAAATCAATCCTCAAACGCTCTGCGGTAATGTTGCTTCCTTTTTGGTGCACGTGCTGGCCCAGCACAGCTCTCAAAGAGGCCAACAGCAAGTGATGAGCCGTGTGCAAGCGCGTTGTTTCTTGAGAAGCGTCTGCAAGCCCACCCTTGAACTTGCCCGCAATTGACGTGCGCGAAAGCTCCTGATGTTCTTTCATCATCTGCCTGAATCCCTCAACATCTACGTCTTTTCCGTCTTTTTTGGCCAATTCAAGCGTCAGTTCTATCGGAAATCCATGCGTTGTGCACAATACGAATGCATCTTTGCCGGAAATGGAAGGTCCCAATTGGCGGTAAATCTTCAGCCCGTTTTTCAGAGTGCGCATAAAATTCTGCTCCTCTTCCTTGAACACGCTTTCAATGGCTGTTGCCTGCAGGTCAAACGCTCCCGCATACGCGCGCACAATAATTGGGCATACCGAATGGAGGCTGGAAAATTCGGGCGCAATTTGGTAGGCCTGAAGAATAGCTCTCCTCATGAGACGGCGCAAAATATATCCCCGCTCTTTATTGGACGGCCTGACGCCGTCTGCGATAATCATGACTGCTGCACGCATATGGTCTGCGATAATGCGCATTGCCCGTTTTTGCTCTTGAGAAGCAGTTTCATAGGCAAACGAAAATCGCTTTCCCAACTCTTCAAGAAGGGGGGCAAAAAGGTCTATGTCAAATATGTCAGGATCGTTTCTGGTTGCGGCGGACAGGCGCTCCAACCCACCCCCAAAATCCACGTTCCGCTGAACCAATTTTTCAAAGGTGCCGTCAGCGTTCTTTTTGTATTCCATAAACACGGAATTCCCAATTTCCATAAATCTTCCGCAATCGCAGTTGGGATGACACTCTTTGCCAAAACGCTGGTCATGCGGCGCTCCAAAATCAAAAAACACTTCGGAGTCTGGCCCGCCCGGCTCTCCTTCTGGCATATTGGAAGGAACTCCAGCCCTGCTCCACCAGTTTTTGCTGACACCATACGAGAAAATCCGTCCGCCCTGTCTGGCTTCGCCAGATCTCCCGAAGGGAGACATCCCAATCTCGCTTGCTCGCTCCATTGTTCCAAAATCTATAGCTTCCGCGTCAATGCCTCTTTTCGCAAACAAAGATTTCCATATCGCAATGGATTCTTCGTCTTTTTCAATGCCGGTTTCAGGATCTCCTGAAAACACGGTCACGTATAATTTCTGCGGATCCAGTCCAAGGCCTGCCTTGCTATCTGTCAAAAACTCAAAAAACCACGGAAGCTGTTCTTGTTTGAAATAGTCGCCCAAAGACCAGTTTCCCAGCATTTCAAAAAACGTGGTATGCCGGTTGTCACCCACTTCTTCAATATCTCCTGCCCGCAGCGATTTTTGAGAGTTTACCAGGCGATTTCCCATTGGATGTTTCTGTCCAAGCAAATACGGAAGCAATGGCTGCATTCCAGAACCGGTGAAAAGCGTCGTAGAGTCGTTTTCAGGCGCGAGCGAAGAAGACGGTATTATTGCATGCCCTCGTACCTTGAAGAATTCCAAAAAGCGTTTCCGTATTTCTGCAGAACCCATAATACGCACAGTATAACAAAAAAACCGCGGAACCCATAATTTCCGCGGCGGCACTCTTTCTCCCCAGAATGCTGACTGCCAAGCGCGGGAGAGAGAAATTCTCGCGCCTCACAGCCAGCATTCCAGGGAGATCGGGCGAGAGAAGATTTCTCGTCTCTTACCCGATCTCCTTTTCTAGTCATGCTCCTGGCTTAACGACTTGTTACCGTGCCTAGTATGGGTACATTCCAGGTCCCTCCATATGTGGGGGAAATGAAATTGCCAAATTGATCGAAAGTGCCAGAGCTGGGCCGTACGGTGGACGGCCACGGCCTAGAGACCTCAATCTGAAGCCAACCGTTTTCAAGTTTCGTTATCATCACCGGACCCCAAGGATCCCTCTCAACTTGAAAAGTTGTGCCCGATTCTATCAGCGAAGCAAGGGTGGCGATCAACGCCGTTGTTTCGTAGTAGTCTGCCCAACTCTCCCCAGCGAGATTGGTGGCCTTGACTTCCAACTTTGCAAGGTCTGCCTGCAGGACAGCCACCCGTCCTTCGCTTTGCGCAAGGTCGGCCTGCAGGGCAGTCACCTGCGCCTCGCTCTGCGCAAGGGCCGTCTTAGCGTCTTGGATCTGCCCGTACTGGACGGACACGATCGTGGCCACGATGGCCACAATAACCAGGGTTACGATACTACCAAACTTCTTCATCGGGTTCTCCTTTTGCCGCAGCCTTTTCTCTCCCTTGCGGTGAGAGTACTTTTTCAGATTTCTCCAGAGTGGCGAGCTGAACACTACACTATCCTTTGAGATTAAGTAATGTTCACTTCACCACTCTAGAAACCAGTGCACATTTGGCACAATTGTGCTAATTTTGCACGCTTGAGATTTTGCAAGGTGCTGCTTCCATTCTTGAACCCATCAATTACTTGATGAGCTTAAGTATGGAGGGGAGATGCAGTAGCGTGTACTGCAGAGCTCCCCTTTTTGGGCCCACGGGCGGGCGGGGTGGTCTAGTGAGTAGGGATGCCGACCGTGTACCAGTCCTCTGTCTGGTAACCGGGGTATGCAACGTGTCCGCACACGTCGCACTCACCCTCACAGC
>CAZWDJ010000047.1:0-5510 GCA_964632325.1 uncultured Candidatus Saccharibacteria bacterium
TACTCCTGAAGGGTTTTGCTCTTTCCAGTTCCGCAACAGCTCCTCAAACCTGCTCGCAAACTGCTCAAGCGGCTCGTTTTCCTGGACGCGCACATCAAGAGTATGCGAGGCGTTCTGGAAGAACTCATACCGCTGCAGCTTATTGAAATTTGAAGCCGCAGGATCTTTGGAATACCGCTCGTCCAGCACCGTCAAAGTCATATTCCCGGAGATTTGCAATCCTTCAAGCAATACAAGCGAAGAGCCGCCTGAAACCATAAAAAGAATCGGGGAATCTTTGTGTTGCGCAAGCAGAAATTCCAACTGCGCTGTGGCGTTTTTCTTGGCATGAGCTGCGCTTTTTCCCCGGAATACTTCCATGATATTAGCGTATGCTGTGCCCGCCGAATACCGATCGGAGCATAGAGAGTATTTTTCCGGCGTAGCTTTGCTTTTTTGCAGATTCCACCCTGAATAGGAATGCTTCTTTGATTACAGGGGCATCAACGCCCAGTTCTTGCGCGGTTTTCACGGTCCACTCCCCCTCTCCTGTGTGAGCAACGGTTCCTGAAACCTGTTCCAAATCCTCTCCATACTGCTCAAAACCCTGCAAAAGCCAATCAACCAAGCGGGACGAGATGATGCTATTACTCCCATATGCCCTCGCAGCTTTTTCCAAAGAAATGCCAAAAGGCGAGTGCTTCAAAATAGTGAATCCCTCGGCCAAAGACTGCATCATGCCGTATTCAATACCATTGTGAATCATTTTCGTGAAATGCCCCGAACCAGAACTGCCCATATACACAGAGCTTGTATCTGAAAGATCGTCAAACACTTCTTTTGCTCTTGCGTATGCGTCTTCTTTTCCCCCAACCATTATGGCAAACTTGCCCATACCAATGGAAACCGGGCCCCCTGAAATCCCTGCGTCAAGAAAAACAACGCCTTTTTGCTCCAAGTTTCGCGCCCTGGCTAGGGAATCTTTGTAAAAGGAATTTCCTCCGTCTATGACTATGTCGCCTTTTTGCAAAAGCAATGCCATCTCGGCCACAGCCGTTTCTACCGGCTTTCCCGAGGGAAGCATGAGAAACACTATTCGGGGCGGGAAGAGTTTTTCTACCAGCTCCTTGATGCTTGAAACCTCGCTAACCTTGAGATCAATATCAAAACCAACAACATCCCAGCCCTTTTCCCTTAAACGCTGGGACATTGGCATACCCATCTTACCTAGTCCAATAAATCCAATTTGTTTATGCATTTTTTATGAGAACTATCTGATTCTTCTGCAAACGCGTAGGGCCCCGTACTGAGCAACGGCGAAGTATGGGGTAAAGCGCAAAGAAAATCAGATAGTTCGAATTACCGGCAAGGTACCCTGCTTATAAATTATCGATCCTGTTTTGTTGTCCTGCCACGCGCGGACAATAGGATCAATAAACCGCCAGCTCGCCTCAATCTCTTTGCTGCTCACGAACAATGTTTGGTCTCCCTTAATGCAGCTCAACAAAAGTTTTGCATACGCGTCCTGGAATTCCTCTTTTTCAAACGCTTTCCTATAGTCAAATTCAAAGCTCCGCTCTTCCAGCTTCATTTCGGTTCCGGGCCGCTTAACGTACAGAGATATGCTTATGCGCTCTTCCGGCTGGATTTGATAGCGCAAAACATTCTTTGCGTGCTCTGTCCCTTTTGGGCATAGGCAGGGGGTTGAATGCTTGAAAGTGATAACCACCTCTGCCTTGTCTTGCGATACGCTCTTTCCGCTTTCCAAAATCACCGGCATGCCCTCCCATCTGGGAGTTTTGAGAAACGCATGAATCTTGAAATAGGTTTCGGTTGCAGAATCGGGCCTGACTCCTTCTTCCTGCAAGTATCCCGCGTACTGCCCCCGCACAGTCTCTTTTTGGATATCCTTTCCGTGAAGCATATGTAAAGACTCCAAAAGTTTTGCCCGCGCTTTTCTCAAAGACTCTCCGTCAAATGTTTCCGGGTTTTCCATACAAAACAACGCAAGAAGCTGCAGCATGTGGTTTTGGCCTACGTCCCGCAAAGCTCCAATGCCGTCATAGAATTCCCCTCTCCCAGAAACTCCATTCTGCTCCAGCAGCTGTATGGAAATGCTTTCAATGGAATCTTTGTTCCATGAATCCTGAAGAAAGAAATTTGAGAATCTGAATGCCAAAATATTCTGCACGGTTTCTTTGCCCAAATAATGGTCAATACGATAAATCTGCTCTTCTTTGAACAGCTTTGCCGACAGCCGGTCAAGTTCTTCAGCAGTTTCCAAATCCTTTCCAAACGGCTTTTCCAAAATAACCCTGGTCCATCCTTCTTCTGGACTGCAAGGTTTGGTGAGACCGGAATCTACAAGGTGTTGAAAAATTTGTTTGTAGTAAGAAGGAGGAACAGCAAGATGAAACAGCTTATTGGAGCACACTTTCCATTCATCATCGCGCTTGCCCAAAAGGTATGCCAGCTTTTCATACCCTTCTTTCTGCTCAAAAAACCCCTGCTGGTACACAAAAAACCGGGAAAATTGCTCGATTTCTTCGCTCGTTCCCCGCACGTTTCCTTCAAGAGTTTTCTTCACCCGCTCCCGGAATTCCTCATTGCTTAAAGGCTGCCTTGCAAACCCAACTATTTGAAACAAAGCCGGAAGCAAGCCAGCTTTATGCAAATAAAACAAAGAAGGGGCAAGCTTCTTTTGCATCAGATCTCCGGTGGCTCCAAAAATCACAAACACGGTTGGAAGGAGCGAATCCTTCCTTGGCGGCTCTTGCTGTTGCATACAACGCCTATTTTATTCCAAGAAGCTGGGAAAGCTTTGGCTTATCAAAACCAATGACAACCTCGCCGTTCACGTCAATAACGGGAACCGCCATCATGCCTGATTTTCTAACCATATCATCCCGCGCCTTCTCATCTGCCGCAACGTCCTTTTCCACAAAAGAAACGTTGTGCTCCTGAAAAAACGTTTTTGCCGCCTTGCAGTATACGCAGCTTGGAGTTGTGTATATGATAACGCTGTTCATAGGTAAGTATATTATACCAATCTCAAAAACTTTCGTCAAAAGAAAAAGCTGAACATATCACAGATCAGCTCTACTGTATATCTAATAAAGGAGTAAACTTGCGCGTATTCATGTCTACGGTTCCCGCAACGCATTTCATGTGGCTCAGGATATCCGAAAATCTATCCTGCCCCAGAACTCCAATCGCGAGCTCCTGTAGGTATCGCGCTTGCTGCGCTGCAAGCAGCGGACTCACTCCTTGAGATTGACGATACGCTCCAGACACCAGCAAAACAAGGCCGTTATGCTCGTTAATTCGCACGCGCTTTTCCTCCACATTGCTTGCCAACAGAAGAGCAGCGGTAGCGATTGCGTCATCAAGCCTGGGATCAAACGGGCCAACAATTAAAGCAATATTGGGAATTTGCAGCCAGTCAAACCCTTCTCCAACCCCCAGTATCCACTCCCGATGGTCTGCCTCTACAATCGGACGCTGTCTGGCACGGACTTCCGAGATATGCCGCATACTCCCCTGCACAATCGGCAAAAGATCTTCGCGGATGCGTTCCTGCATACTTGGATATAGACCCTTCAAAAGCATGCGCACATGCGACTCGCTCGAATCTGTTTCGTCTGAAAGATCTACCGTCCTCCATTCCCCATGGAGAATCAATGCATCAAAATCAGTTTCAATCCCCCATAATATAGGGTACACGACATTTCTCGTAATGCGGGGACTAAACGCGCTTTCGCACTGAAGCTTCAGTGTTCTTGCCGCATACATCGCCTCATCCTTGCGGTAATCAAATCCCCTGCATCCACGGTGAATGTCCCCACGGGAGAAATGGTAGGTCGCCACAATCACACAATCTCGCTCCATACCTTCAGCATACTGATACCATTGCCAGAGTATTGATTGGAAAAATGGCCATCCAAGATCAAACCTTCCTCCGAGATTTCGCAGCGATTGCATGATTCCCAATGGAACCTTGGTAATCGCGGACAAATCCACTCGCCCATCCATGCACGCTAAAACTATGATTTCCGTTGGATGATCTACTCGATAGTGCCTCCTTGCGCGTTGATCCGTCTGAAAACGCTGCGAATGCACACTATTAAGATCAAGTACCCAAGAAACACTTTGTTGCACGATACGCCCCCTCAAAAAAGCTAAAAGCCAGTATACTCCGAACACGTTCCTTACGCAAGCGACATACAAGGGATTATCCCTTGCAATTCTTTACCCCTACAAAATCACAATTTCCCCTGCGAGTTTTGCGAGATACGTTTCCACGGGCTGGGAAAACTGCTGTTTGAGCAATGCTTCCGCTTTTTCAAGCTCTGCATTCTGGTACTCCTGCTCTTTGGAAAAGTCGTTCCCAAATGCCGCGCTCCCCCCGTATGCTCCGCAATCTTCATGCTGGATAAGAAGAATGGTTTGGGGTTTGTGCAGCTTATCTGAAATCTTAATCTGCTCTAATATAAAGTTGCCTTCGCGATTATCTGACACCAAACTCGTTACGCTTCCTGAGACTGAAACCAAGTCATAGGAATCCCCGAATTTTGATTCCAAAAAGTTGGTAAGACTCTTGCGGAACCTGAAATCAATGCAGTGCAGAACCAATGCTTTGCATGTGTGGCTCATAAGTATAACTAAAATTCTACCAGAGCTACTACTTTTCCTTTGGTCACTTCCACAACTCCTCCTTGAATAGGGAGAGACTGCAAAGACCCATCCTGCTTTTCTATCTTCATTTCCCCCTCTTTTAATAAAGAAATAAACGGAATATGGTGAGCAAGAATCTGAAACTGGCCTTCAGACCCTGGAAGGATAACTGAATTTGCTTGATCAGAGAATACTTCCCTATCTAGAGAATATATAGAAAGAGGAAAAGTTTTATCCATGTTTTATACCTCGTCAATGCTTCCCTTTAAATAGAAGGCCGACTCATCTTTCGCGTCATGCTTCCCTTCAATAATTTCTTTGAACGAGCGGATTGTGTCTTCCCTGGACACATGTTTTCCTTCCCTTCCAGTAAATGCTTCTGCCACTGAAAACGGCTGGGAAAGGAACCTCTGAATTCTTCTTGCTCTTGCAACCGTGAGCTTGTCTTCGTCAGACAATTCTTCCATGCCCAAAATTGCAATGATGTCCTGAAGTTCCTTGTACCTCTGCAAAATCTTTTGCACGTCTCTGGCAACCTGGTAATGCTCTTGCCCCACGATTCTTGGATCAAGTCCCTGGGATCTTGAAGCCAAAGGATCTACCGCAGGATAAATGCCAAGGGAAGCAAGCTCTCTTGAAAGCACAATGGTGGAATCCAAATGGGAGAAAGTTGTAGCAGGAGCAGGATCGGTAATGTCGTCTGCCGGCACGTACACGGCCTGCACAGAGGTAATTGATCCATTCTTGGTAGACGTGATGCGCTCTTGCAAAAGACCCATGTCAGTGGCAAGCGTTGGCTGGTATCCCACTGCCGAAGGCATTCTTCCCAATAGCACCGAAACTTCAGACCCTGCCTG
>CAZWDJ010000048.1:0-5470 GCA_964632325.1 uncultured Candidatus Saccharibacteria bacterium
AGGATGAAAAAATTCTTGTGGTCAATCTTTCCAATGTTCTCTGCATGGAGCAATGACTTTTGCACCTCGTCAATCTTCCGCAAAGTCCTTGGCAGAATGTTCTTTTTTTGCTCCACAGTCACGGGATTTTCGTCGCAAAACGTCAGCAAATCCACGAGTAAAGAACTCGCGTTATCCTTAAGGGGCTTTTCTCCTCCCAAAAGGTCTGCAACCTTATGCGTGCCAAACACAAGCTTGATAAAGAAATCTTTATCCATTAGTCGTTCAATACCAGAAAATCACCTTAAAGTCAAAACACGCGCGATAAAAATCGCCCTCTTGGGCGATCATCGTTTTAACGTTTCTTTGCGTTGACCGCAAGAAGATTTTCAAGGTCTTTAATACGGATTTCCAATTCCTCAAATTCTCGACGATACACAACCCCAACAAGCTGGCTTCGAACAGCCCTTAATTCATCATCAACAGAATCAAATCTACGCTTTGCCCATTCTTCCAAATTTTCTACTTGATTCTTCAAGTCTTCAACCTGATCTTTCCCAGCTACCTCTTCAAACCCCTTCTGCACCATTCTTGCAAGATCATCGATTGTAATGGATTTTCTTTTCATAAATTTATTGTAAATCAAGATGAGTTGATGTCAAATTTTTCAAAATGAGCACTTCAAAGAAGAAGGATGCAGCATATCCCCTCCCTCTTGAAGAAAAACTTGGGAAATCAAAGGGCATATGCTTGTGACATAAAAAGCGTACTTATTATTTTTGAGAATAAGATTGGAACCCGAGATATCAGACACAAACGAACGGATGGCGGAGTTTAAGCTTTCCTCAATTTCCACATTCTGGAGCACAAGATTGCTGTGGTCTACATGTATAGTTCCTTCGCTTGCTTTCTTACCCCCGTATCTCAAGATGACATTTTCAAGAATTGATCCTGTGGATTTGGGAGAAAAGTAAATTCTTCTCCACTTGGGTATGGATCCTATGCCTTCAAAAGAATTCCCTCCGAACGAATCATCGCTATTTGAAGTGAATACAACCTTGTTTTCTTTTGTCCCTTGCGCGATAAAAGTGCCATGAACGGTAAGTCCTGAATCTGCATAAACAACATCGTGAAATTTAACGACTACTCCCGGGCCCAATGTAAGAGTTTTGCCCTCGAATACCGTAAAGAGATTCATAATATACGGCAATCCATCGTTCTCCCACACAAGATCAACCGTTGCTCCGCCTGTGACGTAAATGCCGTTATGCGTATTTGCCGATGCGGTATTGCCGGACAAATCTGCGGATGAAGCATGCAATTCAATAGGAAAGGTATTATTGGTAAACGTATTATTCTCTATCACAGGATACCCGCTTGGGCCTTTATTGTGTATCCCGATATAATTGTCTGAAAAAACAGAATTTGTGATTGTGGGATTTCCGCCTTGAATAAAAATGCCCGCTCCTTCATAGGGTTTGTTTGTCGCTCCCGAAATAAGAGAGGAATCAATAATGGAATCCGAGTTTTTTAGGACAATCCTTGCCCGCGAATCTCCGCTCGTGAGCGTTGCGTGCTTTATCGTAATATCGCTTCCGTCAACCATAATGGTTCTCCCCGGCCCATTGTTACATCCAGATCCCCCTTTAAATGTAATGTACTCCATTACCGAATCCTTGCTCGTGGAGGAAAATTCCATCCCGCACCACGCAACTCCATTAAAAGAATCCCTAAAAGTAATTTGTTTTTCAGGGGTT
Source organism: uncultured Candidatus Saccharibacteria bacterium (assembly GCA_964632325.1). GTDB lineage: Bacteria > Patescibacteriota > Minisyncoccia > Minisyncoccales > UBA10102 > JACOVZ01. The sequence goes on from CAZWDJ010000048.1 coordinate 1,737, forward strand.
CCAACTGCTTTAAGCGTTCCTTCCACGATCAACTTTGAATGGTTTTGTTCAAAACGAATCACAACTCCGGGCTCTATAGCAAGCGTTTTCCCTTCGGGTATTATAAGATATGAGCTGGTATGATATGGACTTCCAAGAATAGGCAAAATCATGCTTGAAAACTCGTTGAACCTGAATTCCAGCACGGTGCTTTGCGCAGACACGCTGTTGCTTTGTTTTGGAGTGCCATTGATAAATATGCCGTCTTCATCTCTCCCGTTGTGCTTGATTAAATTGTTCCCTGCCCAGTTCTCAATATCTGTTCCTCCCTTTTTTGCGTCAATGCGCTCCATAGATATATAGTATGGGCTTGTAGTGCCTGCGGGCCAGTCGCCATTTTTCTTGCATGCTGTTTGATCAGCAATATTCCCTTCAGAATCGTACAGGTAAAGAACTTCGCAATTCGTATTTAACAAGCCATTGCCAAAGCTTGCTTTAAGGTTTGCCGATTCGGTCGTGGGCTTATCATCGGTGCGCTCTATAAGATACAATCCTTGGGCATTTATTTTCCCCGAAAGAGACAGAGAAGGCCCGCTTCCATCAGAAGACTGCAATTTCCAGCCTGCAAGATCAATTTGCTCACTTGTCGTATTCAACAATTCAATCCATTCGTCGCTTGATGATGCTTTTGTGCCCATCCACGCTATTTCGTTGATCACTACGCTTTTCCCAAAATCTACAAAAGTTGACGCATATACTGGCGCGCTTTCATTCCCCGCCTCATCCTTTGCGAACAAAGAAAACAGATATGTCACGCCGTCTTGGGCTGTCACGCTCACCGCAGAAGTGATTGGTGAAAATTCAATTGTGCCTTGGTTTTCTTGCGCCCAGTCTTGCCATTGATCGCCTTGAAAATAAGAAAGGAAAATTCCGTCTTGGCTTGGACTCACGGAGTATTCCAAATATACGGCGTCCAGGCCGCTTGAAATCTCTCCTGCGTCTGACGCAATCCATCCTACTTCAAAAAACACACTCGCTTGTTTTGAAGCGAGTGGCGCAAATGAAACTTCAGGAGCAACAGTATCAACCAATTCTATTACAGGATCCTTTTCAACAGCAGCTTCCTGGACCAATACTTCCTGCGTGTCTTCATCTTCTTGCTCTTCATCCTGCAAAGGTTCAATGCTTACATACTTTTGATTTATTTCTTTTGGGGTCGGAATCTGCAATTCAAAATCTTGGGAATTGTCATCTGTATCAGTATATGCGCTGCCATAGATTCTTCCCAGAGAAAATCCAGCGGAGGGATTCATGGCAGGGCTCCCCTCAAAGTCCTGCGCCTCCCCCCAGCCAACCTTGTCTGCTATTTCTCCGTTGGGATTTTTCAACGCAAGCGTATTGTTTTCAGCCAAAGAATATGAGGTAGTGATATTACTTTGGGATACAAAACTTGAGTTTTCCCTTGCGATTAAGAAATACCCTTTTGCAGGAATCTTGGCGTCGGAAGAGAGAGTACTGGAAGCAAACGTGGAAAAGCTAGAGGCGCTCTGAGTTTTCTTCTGCACGTACCAACCCGTAAGGTCTACTTCGCTCTCTCCGGGATTATACAATTCTACAAATTCTTCTGTTTGCGAGTCTACTCCCTCAATTTGAATCTCGGTAATAATGATTTTGGAATATGTCTTTGGAGCTTCTGGAACGCTCGGCTCTGGAGAACTGGATGATCCCCCGCCGCTAGATACATACAAATTCAAATTAGGCGCATTCTGAACCCAGCTCAATCCGTTGCGTTCCATGGGTTTCCGTAGATCAGCATCTCCTCCAGGCCAAGCTGGATTCGCAACCACCGAATCTTTCAATACGCAGTTTTCATTAAATATGTACAAAGATTCATCAGTATTAGAAAGCGCTCCCGTATAAATGAGGCTTGCCGTTGCTTCGGGCAGGGAAGTGTCATCGGTCCTCTCAAACAGCATCGTATTGTTGGGAAAAATAACGCTTGATTCTTCAAGTACAATATTAATGTCTTTGTTTTTATCCAGGATTTGCCAATTCTTCAAAGAGATTGAGGAGTTTGAAATATTCTTGATTCGAAACCACTCGTCATTTGCTGAATTTACAGTTCCCATCCACGCGATTTCCTGAAAGATTATGGAATCCTGCTGGGGCAACAGAGAAACAGGAATGTCGCAGGAAAGCACCGGGGCTTCTTGAATGCTTATCTCTTCTTGCGTGACAGTTTGCGTTTCGGCAGTCTTTTGATCTACAGGCGTTTCTTCCTGATTTTCTTGCTCAACAACATCCGCAGAACTTTCTACTTCCGCGGCCGCGGGGGCTGCGTCTTCAATTTCCTCTTCATTCTTAAGTTCTGGCGCTACTGGATCATCCGCCTGCCCTTCCCCTTCATCTTTCTTGGCTATAACCAAGTCCACGTTGTCATTTACTAAAGATATGCCGGCGCCTGCCTGCTTTTTGTTTACCCTGCTAAAAACAGAAGAAATTCCTGCCTGCGCCTTATTCTTTGCCGACCAAGCAGCGTCTGCCATCCTGCCAAACACTTCTCCGATTCCGCCCAGAAATGAAGTTTCGTCGTTTTGCTTTTGAAGATCGGGGTTAGCAACTGCTTCTTTAATGAGCTGCTGCATTGCCTTTTTGAACTCTTGTTTTCCTTCGTCTGTCACTCCGGAACTAGTCGTATACGGCCCCCACTTATCCCAAAGCTGTGAAAACTGCGATTCTAAAGAAATAGGATTATTTGATTTACTGGTATTAAAAAATCTTCCTGTGTTAACAGTTGAAACACCTAATTTGGTTTTCGCATATTCCCACGCCACCCCATGAGTTTCATTCCCCCTTCTAAAATCAAAATATATCCAAAAAGCGTCGTATAACTGCATTATTTTTAAATTCTGTAAAGCAACAAATGCTTGAAACGCATTATTGCTTATATCAAACGTATTGAGAGTAAGCGCTCCAACAGGATTCGTAATTTTTCCTGAAAGGATTTTGGGCAAGTCTTTTACAATACCCTTGTAATAATTGCCCATATTCAACCTGTCGTCTAAAATCCGGTTAAAATACTGTGTTGCCTTGCTTTTGTATGCCTGTGAAGTCACCATATCAATAAATTCCAGTTCATTTGTGCCAGCAAATACCAAAAGGCCATAGGTGGCGTCAGAAGACGTCTCTCCTGGCTTCAAAACGCTATTCAAAGCTTTCTTGAGTACGCTGTCTGGCACAATAGTATCTAGCAGTTTTTCAATATCTCCCAGAATCTCTTCTATTTTTTCTATGTCTTCTTGGGTTATTTCAAATGTTTTTGCAAACGCAAACCCTCCGGACGCAAAGACCATAAAACCTATCGTCAAAAAAAGTAGCCATTTTATTAAGCTACTTTGTTTCATCCCATCACCAGTTTCCATTCTCTATTATTGCTGCTATATACTCTTCTGACCCTTCATTAATCGCGTACATTTTAGATCCCTTTTGAAAGAAATATATAAATGTACTCATTAAATGCACGTTTTCCTGGGTTTTTACTATATCAATTCCGCCAACCGTATCTTGACTAAACTCTCCTACAAGGCCAAAAGTTTCAAAGTTGGTTGTTGCCCATTCTTCCAACCGTATATCAGAATTTTCCAAATAAAATACATCAACCGATCCTATTCTCGTAACTCCCTGATTGCCTTCAAAACTTAAACTCCTCCCCCTCTATCCTTGTTCCGTTCTTAATGGCACACACCCAACCTCAA
>CAZWDJ010000049.1:0-5323 GCA_964632325.1 uncultured Candidatus Saccharibacteria bacterium
GTTTCTTCCCCCGCGTGCCTAATTCCCAAGCTATAGATAAAACGGGGCAAAGCAATGGTCTTGCTTTTTTCAATGGAAGAAACAATGTTTGAAGCGGATTTTTCGCCAAACCGCTCCAATACCGAAAGATCGCCCGCTTTCAATTCAAAAATATCAACTGGCGTGGAAATCAAATTCTCCTGCACCAAACGGTCTATGATCTTTAAGCCAAGGCCCCTGATATTAAACGCTTTTCTTGAAACAAAGTGATACAGAAACTCTCTTGTTTTTGCCGGGCATGCGCTATTCATGCACCGGAAAACAACCTCTCTGCCAGGTCTTACCAGGTCTTTTCCGCATACTGGGCATGCCTTGGGCATATGAAACTCTTTTTCTTTGCCGCCTCGCAGTTCAAGGAGAACTTTTACAACGGAAGGAATCACGTCTCCCGCCCGTTCTACGATAACCGTATCTCCTATTCTCACGCCCAATCTTTTTATTTCGTCTTGATTGTGCAATGTTGCGCGGGAAATAACCACGCCTCCCACCTGCACGGGTTCCAAAACGGCAACCGGCGTTGCGGCTCCTGTTCTGCCAACCTGCACCTTAACATCCAAAAGTTTTGTAGTTGCCTGCAGGCCTGCGAATTTCAGCGCCCGCATTGCTCGGGGGCTTTTGCCCACCACGCCAAGCTTTTCAAACACCAAGTTATCATTCACGCTTACCACCACCCCGTCAATCAAAAAAGGAAGGGTATCGCGTTTTTTGCCTACGCGCTCCCAATACAAAAACACATCCTGCATTGTGTTGCATATATGCGCGGTCTTGTCGGTCGCAAAGCCAAACGCATCAAGAATTTCATGCTCCTGGGAGTGCATTGTCTGCCCCAAGGGCGTGACGAGATCGTAGGCCATGAATTTCAAAGGCCTGGATGAAGCAAGCTTGGAATCCAGCTGCCTAATGGAGCCGGCAGCAACGTTCCGCGGATTTGCAAACACATCCAGCCCCTTCTTTTTCCGGCTTGCGTTTAACTCCTCAAAATCCTTTTTTGCCATATACACTTCTCCCCTGACCTCAATCTCGCCTTTTTCAAGAAGATCCTGCGCTTTTTTTTCTATGTTCCTCGGGAGCTTGCTGTGAAGCTCAATGCGCAGGGGAATGCTCTCCAGCGTTTTGAGATTCATGGTTACGTCTTCTCCTAAAATGCCGTTGCCTCTTGTAGACCCTGTGCGAAAAACTCCGTTTTCATACACCAAGCTCACCGCAAAACCGTCTACTTTTAATTCGGCAAAGTATTCCAAGCCCTTTTCCTTTGAAAGTTTCTGCGCATACGATTCCCATTCAAGCATTTCCTCTTTGCTAAACGCGTCTTCCAAAGAAAGCATGGGAACCTTATGGGGAACTTTTTGGAACTGCTCAAGCGCCTGTCCTCCTTGGCGCTGGGTTGGAGAATCTGGAGTGACATATTCAGGATATTCTGCCTCAAGCTTTGCCAACTCGTGCTTTAAAGAATCCAGAGCAGAATCTGTTATTTCCGGCTTATCAAGCACATGATACAGATACCGATGAGTATTGATGAGCTTTTTGAGCTTTTCAATCCGCTGTTTTGATTCTTCTTTGGTCATTTGTATATCCTGCATATTTACCTTGCAATGCGCAAGGCGCGTCTCGAGGCGCTATACGCGCCCAAAGACTTTGCGCAATACGTGGGGACAGAAGCTGGACATCCCGAAACCCCAGGCGCAACAACCGTAATCTGATAGCTCGCTCCGTTGGCAAGCATGCCTTGGCACAAAGAAGGATCGGGCTGTCCTGTTTCGGGGCATTGCGCCAATACATTTATGCCTCGCTGGGAATCGTAAAACACCTTTTCTATGCCAGCGTCTGCTGCTCCCAAGGCAAACAGCGAGCTCCCCACATCACGCACCTGGCGCACCTGATGCTGGATCAATGCGTTGATCCCCAGAGCAACGCCCAAAATCAACGCCAAAACCATAAGCGAGATATACAGCGCGACTCCTTTTTGATTTTCTTTGTTATTGCTGAACATCGAAATTTCTTTGTGAAACAGTTGTTTGGAATTCCATTCCGCTGATCATGAAAGAAAAAGTCGCGCGCGGCTGATTTACGTCTGTCTGATTCTCTCCTATGGCAGAAAACTTTACAGACTGCACTGGAAAGTCAGCAGAAACAAACGGTATGCCCGATATCCCGGGGAATCCCGGAAATCCCGAAGCCAAGGCGTTTGAAGAAATGCGCTCGCGCAAATCGGTTCCGGTAAGGAAAAATTCGTGGCACTTGCTGTTCTTGTCTAAAAATCTGATGCTCTTTTGATCTGGAGCAATCTGATAGTTATACCCCCTTCCCACGGTTGTCAAACAATTATTGGGAGCGCTTGTCAGCTCTTTTCTTGCCTGGCGCAAGGCGCGAGCCATGTATTCTGCGGCAAAAGAACTCTGGTTATACAATCTCTGCGAAGAAAGATACTGTTTCTGGGCTTTCATGGAAGAAAGCAGCAAGTTCAAGGCGCCTCCTGTGATCAGAGAGAACACGAACACGGCAACCATGAGTTCGATAAGCGTGAAGCCCTTGTGCTTCATGGAGTTGGGCTTAACCAGTTATACAGCAGGGTTGAAGATTCAACATCGTACGGAATTCCTTTTTCCTGCCAAGAAACCCTGGACGTTATTTGCAACGCGTCGGTTCCCTGGGCTGCCACGTACACTTTTCTCTTGAAGGGAGTTTCGTCTCCGGAATCATAGCTGTATACATTGTCCAAAAGCAAAAGAAACCTGTCGTTTGCCGCCAAAGAAGCATCGTTATAGTCAGCTTCGCATCCTGCTTGGCATCCGGTGAGCCCCGCGTTCCACGCTATGACTTGCCCTGAATGTATTTTCAGAAAATTGGTGTCGCGGATGTTCCGAGTAATTTCAATGCCTTCTTGCGCAAGAAAACTTGCCTGGAGCTTTGATCCGATGTTTACGGCAGAAGCGCTGTTTTGCCGCACCAGCGCGAACACTCCCCCAATGCCAAGCACCATGATGAATACGCCTATAAGCACCTCAAGCAGTGTAAAGCCCTTGTTCATTGGATTGTTTCAACTCCCTTTGAATTTATCGTAATCGTCTTTATGGAATTTCCGCCAGGAGTGGCAAGCGTAATGATCATAGAATTCACGATGCCGCCTGTTGAATCTCTCAAATATATCAGGGGATCGGGAGGGAAGAAAGAAATGCTCACCTGCGAAGGAACGAGATTCTGCATTGCGATCTCATTTTCCATTGGCACGACTTCTACGGTCCCGTCTCCTGGGTCATAGCGCAAACTATTGTTGCAATCAGCGTATATGCGGTATGAAGCTGCCACGTCCAAATCAAAATATACGCCATATCCTGCAATCTTGCCTGGATTTGAACACTGAAAGAATGTTCCGCTCAAAGACAACTCGCTTGCCCGCTTGATTCCTTGCGCGATTGCGGAAGCTTCCCTGTCTAAAGCCAAGTTCTGGCCTCCCTTAATCCAGCTTGGCGTGATTAACACGATAAACAACCCGGCAATTCCCACCACAACTACCAGTTCAATCATTGTAAACCCAGCACCACTTCTACGCACAGCAGGTAGAAGTGGTGCTGGGTAAATCCCGGAATTCACATGCTGCATAGAAATAGTGCTGGGTTTCATGCTTTAAAACGGTGAAATTTCCTGGTATTCGGGAAACTGCGGAGCAACATTCACGTTTGCCTGAATACTATCTTGCCTTCCTGCGCTGTCTGTGACGGTCAACGAAACTTGATGAAGCCCTGTTGTTTGGAAAGAAGACAAAGGATTCTGCTGGCTGGAAGACGCGGGCGTTCCTCCCGCAAACGTCCACGCCCAGCTCGTGATAGAGGCTCCCTGCGACGCAACAGACGTATCTCTGAAAAACACAGTTTGGCCTTTTGCGGGATTCACCTGGCTGCATTGCTGCCACGAAGAACCATTCAGCGAACAATCAAAACTTGGGATAATATCCTGCAAGACCGTGAATAGCACGGGATTGCTGGTATTCTCCAAGCCTCCTGCGTCTTGGACGGTAAGCGTTGCGCTGTACGATCCCGGAGACTGGCTCGGAACAGCATAATTACACAAACCAGAACACGTAGCGTCAGGCGAACTTCCGTAATTAAGGATATCCCATCTTGATTGCGCGATATCTGAAGAACCGTCAGGGTCGGTTGAATCATTCACCCACAGAAGAACATCGCCCTGGTATCCTTGGCAGGTTCCAGGATTGCAAGAAATAGAAGCAGTTGGAGCTTGATTAAGATTCACTACCACCTCAACTCGCGCAACTGGCGGCTGGGCAGTTGTTTCATAAGTCACGTGATCCACGTTGTCTAACACATGGATTCCGTACAGGTAGGTAGCATCGGGGCCAGGAGGATTGTAAGAAATAGAAGAATTCCAAGAATCAACAGCGCCAGGAGCGCACGGTATATCCACGCCTCCTGCTGTACAGACTGTGAACATCTTTGCAAACTGCGTGTCTGGCTCGTTGATTTCCCTTCTCCAAATTTCAATCTGCTTTAAATGCGAACCCCCTGCGTCAGACACGTTCCACGAAACAACAACCGAGGGACTGCCGGACGTGACAGTTGTTGGATTTATGCCAAAACTTGAAATGTTTGGCTTCGTACCATCAACCTCAAATACTCCGGATACGGCAGCAGAGGAACACGCGCCTTGGTTGTCGCATATGAAACCGTAATATGTCTTCTGGGGCTGGTCAGAAGAAACAGTGGTGTAATTGCAAGACAGTGGATTTGTCGTGCTAAATCCAGACGTGCCGCAATACGTATTACTGATTCCTCCGTTGCACCCGGCTGGAGAAACCGCTTGATTTGTTTTGCAAAAGAATAATTGCGCAGGATCCCCTTCGGGATCTGACCAGTTTGCAGTGAGCGTAATCTGGGTATTCTGCTGTACAATAGCGTTTGGCGCGTCAGAAACCGAGGAAATAACAGGGGCAAAATTAGTGCTCAATACAACAAATCCTGTGGCATAAGAAGAAAAGTTGCCTGCGACATCCTGCGCTCTGACGCGAAAATACCAAGTCGTATTCTGCGTTAATTCCTGCTGGTGGGTATATGTCGTTTGGGTGGTATAATCTTCGCTCACTGGAGCGGGAAACGACAGGTTCGTTGACCACTGCACATGATAGCGCAAAATGCCAGACCCTCCGGTATCAGTTGACGCGCCCCACTGCCACGTTGGAGTGGAATCTTGCGGAGGAGTAGTTGCCGCGGGAGTTCCCGGATTGGTTGGATTTGCTTTATCAACCTGCACTTTGCGGGGAGATAACCCC
>CAZWDJ010000050.1:0-5320 GCA_964632325.1 uncultured Candidatus Saccharibacteria bacterium
CCTCGTTCAATATTCTTATTGATGGAGGTGCGTGCACCACCTCCTCGTTTATAGACGCGCATATTGCTCCAGGATACCCGTCATAACCCAAAAATGCCGGCTTTGCTCCGTTTTTTGCAATCAACGCGCGTGCAATATCATCCAGCTCCTTGGTGGATATTCCCGGCTGAACCCTTACCAGCAACTCTTTCAGGATGCTGGCAAGCATTGCTCCTCCCTGACGCATAATCTCAATCTCGCGGGGAGTCTTGAGAAAAATCATTTGAGAAAATCTGCGAGCTTTGCTTGCAGTTCTTTCTGGACTTCTTCCACAGACTGCTGGCCGTCCACGTCCAACAAAACGCCTTCTTTTTTGTAGAATGAAATGACAGGAGCAACTTCCTTTTTAAACCATGAAAGCCGCCTTTGTATGGCTTGAGCTTCATCGTCGTTCCTTCCCCTTGCAAGAAGCCGCGCAAGCGCTTCTTTGTCTGAAATCTTCAAATCAACCGCCTTCACGTCTGCCCCCCAACCATAAAATTCCAGTGTTTCCTTGAGCATCCATGCCTCATACAGCTTGCGGGGGCTCCCCTCAAACACCACTCCTTTTGCGTTTGCTTGGCGAAGCCGTTCTAACTCATGAAGCCACAAGTGAAATACCAAAGGAGTCGGAACCAGGCCTCCTCTCGCGAGCACTGCGTTTAATTCCCTTCCAAGGAAATCCTGCTCCTTGCATCGCTCGCGCAGCAATACTCCCGTACTGACATGCGCCAAGCCAAAAGATGTTGCCAAAAGAGCAGCTTGAGTTCCTTTGCCAGACCCTGACTTTCCCAAAAGAATAACGATCTTCATCAGTATGAATCGTAATCCCTCATTTGAAGCTGGGAACGCATTTGCTTCAACGTTTCAAGCACCACGCTTACCACAATGAGCAAGGAAGTTCCGCCTACAAGGAATTGGAAAGCGACAATGCCGGTAAATGCCTGAATAAGAGTGGGAAGCAAAGCAATTGATCCCAAGAATGCCGCTCCGAGAACCAGAATGCGGTTAACGATAAAGGAAAGATACTGGGTTGTAGAAGGCCCGGGGCGCACGCCTAAAATAAATCCGCCTGACTTTTGAAGATTGGAAGAAATGGATTTTGGATCAAACGTGACAGCGGTGTAGAAATAGGTGAACAATACGATGAGCACGAAATACGAAATGCCATATGCCCACTGGTTGGCAAAAAACGTCTGCACCGAATTTGCAATGGTTCCCGCCAGCCCTGGAGAAGTTTGGAAAAAACTTGCCACCATTCCAGGAAACGTCAAAATGGACAAAGCAAAAATAATGGGTATTACTCCCGCGGGGTTGACATTTAAGGGCAGATACGTAGACACTCCTCCGTACATTTTATTCCCCCGCACTCTTTTAGTATACGATACCGGAATATTTCTTCGCGCTTCCGTGACGAATACCACTCCTGCGATAATGAAAAGCGCCATGGCAAAAAACGCAAGATACAGCATGGTTTGGGAAGGATCCCACGTCTGCACGAACTGCGCGATGCTGGTTGGCAATCCTGCTACGATTCCCGCAAAGATAAGCAAAGACACGCCGTTTCCGATTCCTTTTTCCGTAATCAGCTCTCCAATCCAAATGAGCATCATGGTTCCCGCGGTAATCGTGCACAGCGCCACCAGGTACGAAAACGGAGACAAGGAGTCAATGACTCCCTGCCTTGTGAGCAAGGTCAAAAATCCGTATCCCTGGATAAACGCGAAAGGCACGGTAAGCATTCTTCCATACTGGGTGAATTTCTGCCTGCCTGCGTCGCCCTCTTCTTTGTACATGCGCTCCAGAGCCGGAAAGATCATGGTACACAGCTGCATGACAATGGTGGCTGTAATATAGGGGCCGAGTCCAAGCATTGCCACAGACAGATTATCAAGCGCGCCTCCGGTAAATACGTTGAGCAAGCCGAACAGCTGATTTTGCGCGAAAAAATCCCGCAGTCTTTCAGGATCAAATCCAGGAATAGGAACATTGGCCATGACGCGGAACACCAGCAATGCGCCAAGCACAAAAAGAATTTTGCCCCGCAGATCAGGGGTTTTCAAAATTCTCAAGAGTGTTTCAAAAACGTTCATCTATTCTTTGACGCTTCCGCCTGCCTGCTCAATGGATTTCTTGGCAGATTCGGAAACCAAACATCCAACAATATGCAATGCTTTTGTCAGTTTTCCTCCGCTCAAAATTTTCACCTCCGGCTTTTTCCCTTTTATTGTACGCGTAAGCCGCTTTTGGCACAATACCTCAACAGTCACCTGGTCTCCTTGCTGAAACTCCTTTTCCAGCTTTCCGGTATTCACGATCTGCGGAGTTTTTCCTACAGGCGAAAACCGGTATCCCCGCAACTTGGGATATCGCTTCAAAACTTCCCTGATTCTGGGCTGCGATGCGCCGAGCTTTTGCCCTCCCCTTCCTGACGACATTCCCTTTTTCCCTCCTCTTCCAATGCGTTTTGGCTCAATACGCCTATGCGTTCTTTTCAGTTGATGCAGCTGCATGGGTTTTAAGACTCTGCAAGGCCTTCATGACTGCCATTGCATTGTTTAGCTTATTATGCGTTGACGAAACAAACTTCCCGGAAATATTCTTGATTCCTGCCATTTGGCAGATGATGCGCACCGGGCCTCCGGCAACGATTCCTTTTCCCTTGACCTGGGGCTTCAATACAATCTGGGCAGGGCCGAATTTTGCCTGCACTTCATGAGGAATCGTTTCATTGCTCATGGGAACTGAAATCAAGTGCTTTTTCATCTGGCGCGTTGCCTTTTCCATTGCTTGCGACACGTCAATTCCCTTTCCCACGCCAATGCCGACTCTTCCCTTGTGGTCTCCGCCAATGACAACGGCCCGGAAGCTCATATGCTTTCCTCCGGCAGCCACGCGTGTCACCCTGGCAATATCAATCACCTTGGAGTCAAACTCGTCCTTGGGCCTCATGCCTCTTCTTTGAAATGTTGGGGTAATCATAATTAGAATGTTAATCCTCCTTCTCGTGCTCCCTCGGCAGCTGCCTTCACATTGCCATGGTACGAGTAGCCGCCTCGGTCAAACGCCACTTTTGAAATTCCTGCGTCTTTGGCTTTTTTCGCAATCAGCAATCCCACGCTCTTTGCCTGCTCTGAACGCTTTTGCTTCTTTGCTCCAGGCCCCAGCTCTCTATCAGACGCGGCAAGCAAGGTCTTTTTCTGCATGTCATCAATGATCTGCAAATACAAATGCTTATTGGAACGGAACACCGCAAGGCGGGGCCTGTTTGAAACTGCCTTGATTCCCATTCTGGTTCGGTATTTTCTTCTTTCTTGTATTGTTTTCATATAATTTTATCCTGAGCGAAGTCGAAGGATTATTTCGCTGCTCCTGTACCAGTGGTTGCAGCAGCCCGCTTTCCAAGCTTTCTTCTCACGAATTCTCCCTGGTATTTGATCCCTTTGCCTTTATACGGCTCCACCGGCTTTGCTTTTCGGACAGAAGCTGCAAACTGGCCCACCTTTTCCTTTTCAGGCCCTGAAACCGCAATGACGCTCTTTTCCACCAGTACCTTGACTCCCTGGGGAATTTTAAGCTTTACGGGTTCGGTAAATCCAATAGTCAAAGCCAATAAATCGCCCTCCACTGCCGCTTTGAATCCCACGCCCTCAATTTCCAATTTCTTCTCATATCCCTGCATAACTCCCTGCACCATGTTGAAAATGAGCTGCCGCATGGTTCCCCATAAAGCCCGCACCGGTTTTGCCACGTATTCTTGGGATTTTGGAGCAAGAACAATACTTTGGTCTTTCAACTCCACTGCAATATCTTGATGCACCTGCAACACAAGCTCTCCTTTCGGGCCTTTGATATTCACGGTCTGTCCTTGCACCTCGGCCTGGACTCCCTGGGGTATTACAATTTCTTTTTTTCCGATTCGTGACATAAATTTTAGCAAAAATTTATCCTGAGCGTAAGCGAAGGATTACCTTATAATCACCATACCTGGCAAAGCAACTCTCCGCCGATTTTTAACCTTCGCGCTTCTTTATCAGTCATGATTCCTTTGGACGTGGATAAAATCGCAATGCCCAGCCCGCTTTTCACGCGCTTCAGCTCGCTGCTCATTACATATATCCTCTGGCCGGGCTTGGATACTCGCTTCAAATCTGAAATTGCCGGAACCTTGTTTTCATACTTCAATATCAAAACAATATCTTTGGAAGTTCTCCTTCCCTTTATATCCACTGACTGCACAAATCTCTCCTTTTCCAGGATCTTTGCGATCTCGTGCTTGATTTTTGAAAACGGAACTTCAACCTGGGGCAGCAGCACCGCCTTTGCGTTCCGTATTCTCGTTAACATGTCTGAAATTGGATCTCCCATAGCTTTGTAATTACCAACTGCTTTTCTTAATCCCGGGTATCAATCCTTTGTTTGCCATTTCCCTGAAGCAAATCCTGCACAAGTCAAAATCCCTCATGTATCCCCGCTTTCTCCCGCAGCGAAAACACCTCAATGTCTTTCGAGAAGAGAACTTCGGCTTTTTCTGCGATTTTGCGATTTGTCCGGTTGTTGCCATATGATTATTTCAGCGGAAATCCGAATAATTTGAATAGCTCTTTGCCCTGTTCTCGGTTTTTCGCATTCGTGGAAAACGTAATCTGCAGGCCAAACTGGTGGCGCACTTTTTCCAAAGGAACCTCGGGAAAAAACACGTGCTCTTTGATCCCCACGCTCAAGTTTCCGCTCGTATCAAACGATGCCTGGGACAATCCCTGAAAGTCCCGCGATCTGGGGAGCACCGCCCTCACGAACCGTTCCATGAAATCATACATTCTCTTGCCCCGCAAGGTCACTTTAGCTCCAATGGGAATCCCTTTTCGCAGCTTGAACCCGGCAATGGATTTTTTTGACTGGGCAAAAGCAGGCTTCTGCCCTGCCAACAGCGCAAGGTCCCGCATGATGTCTTCGGTTATCTTCCGCACATCCTCTCCTGTTTTCCCGGAAATGGTTTTTCCAAAACCGGTGTTAATGACCACCTTCACCACCCTGGGCACGGCAAAAGCATTCTTGTATCCGAATTTCTTGGTCATCTCGGGAATGATGCGCTTTGTATATTGTTCTTGAAATCTCATAGTGCGTTCTTGCATGTTTTGCATATGCGGATCTTTTTTTCGCCTTCAATTTTGTACCCTGCGCGCACTCCCGTATTGCATGTTGCGCAGAACAGTTCCACGTTGGAAGCGTGCAACGGGGTTGGCACCAAGACAGATCGGAAGAGCGTCGTGTAGGGAAAGAGTGTGGAAGGATGTGTAGA
>CAZWDJ010000051.1:0-1100 GCA_964632325.1 uncultured Candidatus Saccharibacteria bacterium
AGAAAGTATATGTGCACTGCAAGAATGGCCACGGGAGAGCGCCGACGCTTGTTGCCGCGTATTTGATCAAACACGGCAAGAGTCCTGTTGAATCCGAGGCGTTTATAAAGTCAAAGCGTCCAACCATGCATCTGGAAGGTGTGCAGCGCCAGGCATTGTCCGCCTTCGCTCAAGCTATGGCGGATAAGGAGGATTTTAGCAAAATCTAGTCATGGACTTTTCGCTTATTATCCCAGCATTTATAGCCGGTATCCTCACATTTCTTGCGCCGTGCACGCTGCCTTTAGTGCCCGGGTATTTAGGATTCATCAGCGGTGTTTCTGCCAATGACCTGCAAGATCCGACTAAAGCAAAAATTGCGCGGAAGAAAATCTTTTTCAATGGCGTTCTGTATGTCATTGGCTTCAGCTTGGTTTTTATAATCCTCGGCAGCTTGTTCGGGCTCGGCGGTGCGGCGTTTTTTAAGTATAGACTTTTACTTTCCCAGATTGGCGGAGTTTTCGTTATCTTTTTTGGCCTGTTTATGATGGGCGTTTTGAAGCTTCCATTTTTGAATTTTGAAAAACATGTCGGAGGCATGAAAGCGTTAAAGCCAGGTAATCCAGCAAGCTCCCTTATTTTTGGAGCAGCATTCGCATTTGGCTGGACGCCGTGTGTCGGGCCTATCCTTGGCTCCATACTCACGCTTGCAGCTTCTACTGCGACCGTAGGTCAGGGGGCATTTCTTCTTGCGGTGTTTTCTCTCGGTCTTGCTGTTCCGTTCTTGACCATTGCGGCAAGCATTGGTTCAGCCTCAAGCTATCTTGCCAAAGTAAGCAAATATCTTAACATAATCTCATTTGTCGGCGGCGTATTCCTTGTCTTTCTCGGTATCTTGCTTTTCACGAATAAGCTTGGCGTGTGGGTCGCGTATTTTTATCAATGGTTTGATTTCATCAACTACGAGAACTTGCTAGAGTATCTATAATCTTTACCTTATCCACGTAGCGGCTTGTGATTCAGGGAAGGTTGCGGGGCAGGAGCCGCTTCCTGAAGCAACTGCAAGTTCAGTTTCCGAAAGAAGTCTTATGAATGCCCACTGGTTGTTGCCGCTATAGCAA
>CAZWDJ010000051.1:1200-5307 GCA_964632325.1 uncultured Candidatus Saccharibacteria bacterium
GAATGAAGGTATTCAGCGTTTGTTTAATCGGTATGGGCCGGATGAAAGATTCCTTCGCATCCAAAAATTGCAGATAAGCGAGGATCAACTTCTTGTTGACGGAATATTTCCGCTTGAGTTTTTTCCCGACTCAAAAATACGATTATAACGCCATTCGCTCCCATCCGAAACAAGGCCTAATTTCAGAGTGTGGAAAACACATGTTTTGTCGTTAGTAGTTTATTGCTACAATAGCAGAATATGAAAAGTTTTTTCAAAAAACTGAAATCCATTTTCCGCGTTTTTAACGCGGTAAAGAGTTTGTTTAATACCCTTAAATCGTTCGTAAGCGTAATGCAGCTGCCGCTTGCGTGGTGGGCCTTGGTTCTGGTTGCCGCAGTAATGATCTATTCTGCCGCGACGAAATACGAGGCATTGCGGAGCGCAATTACGGACTTGCGATCTGCTTTTTCCTCTTCAGAAGCGCAGAATCTTGTTCCGCTGGGCATTAAAACCTCTGTGACGAAAGACGACCCTGAATGGATGAGAAAATATTGTTTTGAACAGGCGGCTTTGCTTCCCGCGGCGCCCTTCACGTATGAGAAAAAAATAGAAGAAGGCATAGGAGTATCCATACCTCCTTTGTATGTTGGAAGCAGAATGCCCAAAGACAATCGAGGGTATAAGGTAGATTCTTTAACCTGCCGTTTTATATATCCCTATGACGATAAAGAGGCTTATTCTTCAATGGGCGTTGAATACGATTTTGACATAAACGAGATGAATGAGTTTCAGAAAAGGGTAGACGAGATTTACACCGGACTCATGGATCCCACTTGGACCAAAATCTCGCCTCTCACCAATGAGGAGGCCGGGAGGCCGTTCTACTCATACGAAGGTTTTCCGTTGCTTTTTACGCGCGAAAATCCGGCGCTTGGCACCGTGGAGTACGCTGACATGAACTTTGCGATTGACTACTGGGTGAAATTTACCGTGTACGAAAAATAAACAATAACTGCGCGACCGATTTGCTGATTTCAGGCACGGGCCCAGCGAATGACATGAGCTATGCCGAAAAGGTCTTTGCTGCCGCGGAAACAAAGATCAAAGAACACGTGGATATAATGAAAAATCTGAATGCGTGCAAGTAATTTGACACGCATTTCAAGGGGTTTATAGTTTGCGCTTTTCATTTCTTCCAAGATAAGGTACCCTGTGGGAGTTATGGCATACGGCGAAGTTTTATTGCGATTTGATTCCGTGTCTTTTAGGCATGGATCACAGAAACCTGTTTTACAGGAGGCGAGTTTTTCCGTGCGCAGGGGAACCAAGATTACGCTCATGGGGCAGAACGGAGCAGGAAAGAGCACGATATTCCAGCTTATCTCAAGAGTTTTGGAGCCTGATGAAGGTCATGTTCATATTGGAGATGCTATAAGCGTGGCAATGGCGCAGCAGGTAATGCCCAGGGATCACATGGAAAGCACGGTGCGTGAATTCTTTGCGCAATGCCTTGAAGGCAAAACCGGAAAGCGGGTATATGATATCGACCCTAAGATAGATGAAGTACTTGAAGTGGTGAATCTCAATGCCCCGCACGAAAAGAAGATCAAAACATTTTCAGGAGGCCAGCAGGCAAGATTATTGCTTGCTTCCGCGCTCATTCAGAATCCCGATCTTTTGCTTTTGGACGAACCCACGAATAACCTTGATAAAGACGGCATTCTTCATCTTACGCAGTTTCTTGTGCGTTATAGCAAGACTGTAATCGTCATTTCCCATGACGCGGAATTTTTGAACGCGTTCAGCGACGGCGTTTTGTACCTGGACGTATTCACCAAGAAGGTTGAGCAATATATTGGAAATTACCGCGACGTGGTAGAACAGATTTCTGCCCGGGTTGAAAAAGAGAACATGAAAAATGCCCAGCTTGCAAAACAGATACAGGCAAAAAAAGATCAGGCAAACGTATTCGCGCACAAAGGAGGAGGGTTGCGTCTTGTCGCAAAGCGGATGAGAGAAAAGGCAGAGGAGCTTGAAGCAGAAAAGGTTGATATCAGGAAAGAGGACAAGGCGATTAGAGCATTTACGATTCCCGTAACATCAACAGTGCCAGGCCCCATTCTGACCATCAGCACAGTAACCATTATGAAGGGCCATGAATCAAGAATAGAGAAGGTGGATATCTCGCTTCGTAAAAAAGAGCATCTTCTTTTGAAAGGTCCCAATGGCATTGGAAAAACTACGCTGCTGGAAGCACTTGCTTCAAGCAAAGCTCCCGGAGCGCGCATAGTTCCTGGAGTTCGGGTGGGATATTACCGCCAAGATTTTTCCACCCTTAACTTTGAAGATACCGTATATGCATCGCTTGAAGATGCCATGCAAATCGGAGGGACTTTTGGGGGTGAAGAGCGCATGCGTTCTGTTGCGGCAGGATTCCTGATTACCGGAGACATGATGAGAACAAAAGTGGGAAGTCTTTCAGAGGGGCAAAAAGGATTGGTCGCCTTTGCTCGGCTTGTGCTTGAGGGTCCGGAGCTGTTGATTTTAGACGAGCCGACAAATCACATTAATTTCCGCCATGTGCCGGTTATTGCATCTGCTCTTGACCAGTATGAAGGGGCAATGGTGCTTGTTTCGCACGTTCCTGGCTTTGTAGAAAAAATCCGTATTGACCAGATTTTGGATTTGAGCAAGTTTTCAAAATGATTTCCAAAGCTGAACAATACGGCTGGCTCAAAATATTGCAAAATCGCAGGAAGCGCATGAAGATGTGAATAATATTCGTTGACCTGCTGTTTTTTGTTTTGTATTGTGAATTGAATGAACATAAAAAATCCGCGCTTGCTTTTTTTGGGAGGTTTCTTGGGAGCTTTGGCCATTATTGCTATTGTTGTTATCGCGCTGAATGTTGCGCAGGGAAACAGAATGGCAAAGCTGGAGAAAATGTTTGCGCATTGGGTTCCCGTGCAAGGGAATATCGCCCCGTTTGCGGCAAAGTTCCCCCAGCAGCCCGAATACGCAACGCAGGAAATTCCTATCGCAGATTCTGAACAGGTTGTGCGGCAGGAAATCTTTGTGGGAGGAAGCGACAGTATGTCATTTTTTGCTTCTTCGGCCGTGTATCCCGCAGACCTTGAGGGGGGAGAGGAAGATTTGCTTTCGCAGTCGTTGAACGGCATGGTGCAGACCTTTACAGAAGGAAAGATCATTTCTTCAGAATATGTTGTTCCGTTCTCCGGGCCCAACTACCTTGAATTTGAATTGCATAATGTGTCGGATGATGTGTATGTAAAGGGGCGGTTGTATGCCGCTCCCCGAGCTTTGTATCAAATATATGCTACCTACGAGCAGCCATCGTACAATGATGACGAGTATACTTACCTTGTCAGTTCTTTTTCTCTTGAATAACAAAACATGAAACTCAAATCAACGGTTTTGCTGCTGATGTTTGCGATTTCTGCAGTATTTTTTGTTTTTCAAGAAACAGCATACGCAGACTGGGAAGGATGGTGTACGTGGGGCGTTGGCCCCGGATGCCATGCGCATCCGCATCCGGCTCCTCCGCCGCCCCCTCCGCCTCCAGCTATTCAGGCGTTGTGCGACGGGAAAAAGCCGCCAAGTACATATGTACACCGGAACAACCCAAACTGCACGAATCCCCGGGATTTGAAGCGTAACGAACTGGTCACCCTGCAGGGGTCTCATTTTCCTCCAAATACATATATCTATGAAACAACGTTGCTTGACTACCAAAAGCTTGGCCCTCAATCAAGCCCTACGCATCACGCTGTGACGTGGGCACCGTACATTGGAGGCAGAGCAGGGCCTCCAAAGCATCCTGATGAATACAAAACCAATGGAAACGGTGAGTTCACCTTGGTTGTCGCCGTTCCTTCATACCAAAGCATTGATGCTTTTACCCAAACCTTGCCCCCCGGAGATTATAAATTCAGGGTGGGGGTGCAAAATATGGATAGGGTGGATGTTGGGGTTCGGCTTGGAGTCACGCAAGCTCCTGCTCCTCCTCCCGCGCCTGCGCCAACCCCCAAGCCGTTGCCCCAGCCCCCGGCTCCTCCCCCGCTTCCGTCTGGGGGAAACTGTGATACGAGTTTTCCAGAGCATCAG
>CAZWDJ010000052.1:0-4753 GCA_964632325.1 uncultured Candidatus Saccharibacteria bacterium
TGTCCGTTGCAACAACGGACGACAGGGTGGGAGCGAAAACGGCACAATTCGCTGAATTCCCAAAGATCCGGGTGGTAAGTCCCGGCTCATTACCCTCCCCTATGGACTAAAGTTTGTCTCAAAACAAGCACGAGGAGCAAGAGACAACGTCTCTCGCTCCTCTTTTTATGCCCAAAACAGACTTGAACCCAAAGCCAATCTGGGCTACACTAAAACTGATATGCCGCGGTAGCTCAGTGGTAGAGCGCAGCCCTAGACTCTTTGGGGCTTTCCGTCGTAAGATGGATTGAAAAATTGGGTGAATTCGGGGAAAATCGCTTAAACGATCAATCCCGAGCCAATCCTTCGCCGGGAGGCTACAAATCATAAACAAGCCGAAAAAAGTTTAACTTAAGGAAGCTTGTATACTGTAGCTTTAGCGGAGGCAGGTGTAGAGACTAGCAAGTGAGTCCCAACAATAATCTTGCAAAAAGCGCCCAACTCCCTTTAAGGGAGATGAGATAGTCCAAAAGGCCTTCGGAAGAGGCTGGCGTCGGGTGTTCAATTCACCCCCGCGGCACACTGAGGAGTAAAACGACGAAGTGCGGGGGTAATTCAGTGGTAGAATGCTTCGTTGCCAACGAAGATGTCGCGGGTTCGAGTCCCGTTCCCCGCTCCCCAAAACAAAAACTGCTTTCTAGGCAGTTTTTGTTTCCTATATAATTGCCTTTTCCTTTTCTGCGCCAAAAAGATAGTGTACCGCAAGCGCATATGCTCCAAAGAATACTCCCGCAAAAAACACATCTCCAAGAAGCGTGTAGCGGAAAAAGGGCAAGGCAAGATTATATGAAAGCAGCAATCCTTGGAGATCGTGCGAATACAAAGGAGAGAATGCCCATACGGCAAAATTGGTTGTAAGATAAAACAGCACTGCTCCTCCAATGCTTCCAAGCAATATACTTGCAGAGCTTGCCTTTAGCCCTGCAACCCTTCCTACGAACGCATATCCAAAAAAAGCGGCATATACAACTGCCATGATTTTCCAATTATAGAATCCAATAAAAAGATCTGAAACAAACATCACCAGAAGCGGCAAGAATAGTGCCCACCAATGTGTTTTTGTCTCGCTACGCGAGATCCCGCGAAGCGGGACAAGATATGCCCCCGCAAACAAGGCCAAAGCTCCGATAGGAGTAAAGTTCGGGGCATGAGGAAGCATGCGCACTGCGAAACTCGCGACTGCTATAACGGCAAAAAAGAGAAAAAGAAAGCGCGTGTTCATTTGTATTGTGGTTTCTGCTCTTTCATATGTTCTTTGTGGCTCGAAAGTCTTGCCTGGGCATACAAATAACTAGACAAGCGGTTGAGATATACCAGGATTTCAGCTGGCACTGGTTTTTTCTTAGATAACGCATATACTCTTCTTTCAACCCTTCTTGAAACAGTTCTTAGGTAATCCAGCCATGCTGCTTTTTCATTGGCTCCTGGAATCACAAACCCGCGGTCAGGATGAATGGTTTTTTCCATGGCTTCAATCTCTTTTTCCATATCCTTGATCTTTTGCTGCGCCAGCTTTGGGGCCTGGAATTTTGGATACAGAATCCAGGCGATCTGCGCCTGGATGATAAACAGATTCTCCTGCACTTTCCGAAGCGACAAGGAAAGCTGCTGATCATGCATTGCAGCTTTTACCAAACCGCACAAACTGTTCAGCTCATCCAACTCTCCAAGCACTTCAAGAATAGGAGAGTCTTTGGGATATTTCTTTTTCCCTATAAAAGATTTTCCCTTATCTCCCTTTCCCGTAAAAAATAATGCCATCATGAAGTGAAGGAACTTAATTTTCAAATAGCCCTCGGAGGTAATTGCGCACGGTCGCAGCAATTACCGAGAGCGCAGGTTGCCTCGTCTCGCTGGGGACGAGGACAACCGGTATTCTGAAAATTAAGTGCCGGAACGCGAATGCTTTTATGTGCATCGGCTAAACCCGCACCCCTTGCAGCTAATGCACCCTTCAGACATGGTAAGCTGCGCTCCGCAATCAGGGCATCCTGGCATCAGCCCGAATTCTGCCATGGATTTTTCCACTTTCTTCTCTTCAACAAATGGAAGCACTTCCTGGTTTTCCGGCCGCGCGATCACCTCCTCAATACGGCCAGAAAGCGCTGCATGGTCTTGCAGAATCCTCCCCATGGCGTCAGGAAGCGACAAAACCGTTCCTTTCTCGGTAAATACGGGCATAGGCCCCCTGATGCCCTTTAACTGCTCCACCACTTCTTCTATTTTAATGCCGGATCGAAGAGTCAACGACACCAGCCTGCAAATAGCTTCTGACTGCTCTTGGTAAAAACCTCCGGACTTTCCGATAGTAGCAAATACCTCAAAAGGAATTCCCTTTTCATCGTTGTTCACTGTCACATACATATTTCCATATCCGGTTTTGACCTTGTATGTTTTTCCAGTCATCACTTCGGGGCGCGGCCTGGGAGCCAGCCTGTTCTTATCTGCCTGGATTTCAATCTTCTGCTCTTTTTGCTCTTTCACCTGCCCTCCTTCTGAGGGAATCTGCGTGGGAGCAATAATATTCTCTCCTGTGCCGATATTGAGAATCTGCACCACCCTGCTCCCTTCGCGGTACACGGTTGCGGATTTGCACCCCAATTTCCAAGCAGAAACAAAGCTTTCTGCGATTTGTTCTCTTGTTGCCGAGTTGGAAAAGTTAATGGTCTTTGAAATAGAATTGTCCACGTTCCTCTGGAAAGCAGCCTGCATTTTCATGTGGTCAATGCCTGCAATATCCATGGAAATCACAAAGGTATCTCGGATCTTCTGGGGAAGAGAAGTAAGATGCTGAACAGTGCCGGTTTTAACCACTTCTTGCAGTACCGAGTCTTTCTCTTTTTGCGTAAGCTTCAAATCATCCAAAGCTTTTTGGAAATGCCTGTTTGCATAATGGTACTGCTGGCCGTCTTTATCCTGCTTTACATATGCGAGGGCAAAATTGGGCTCAATGCCGGAACTGCAGTCAAACATCATGGAAATGGATCCCGTGGGCGCAACAGTGGTCAGGGCGGCATTTCTCATCTTTACCTTTTTTTTGGCAAAAATACTCAAAGCATGATTGGGGAAGGCCCCTTTTTCTTTTGCCAGTTCCTGCGACATTCTGTGGGCTTCTGTGTTGATAAAGCCCATGACTTTTTCCGCGGTTGCAATGCCTTCTTTTGAATCGTATTTCACGCCTAGCTGAAACAGCATGTCTGCAAATCCCATAATCCCCAAGCCGATTCTCCTGTTCTTTTGGGCAAGCTCCGTCACTTCTTTTACTGGAAAATCAAATATATCGATCACGTTGTCCATGAGCCGTGTTGCGCTTCTTATTACAAAGCTCAAGCGCTTCCAATCAACCTTTTTGTCTTTTACAAACAAAGAAAGGTTGATGGATCCTAAATTGCAGTTGTCATAGGGGTGAAGAAATTGTTCACCACAATTTGAGATTACAATGCCATTAGCGACGAAAGAATGGGAAGAAAGTTCGGTAAGATCGTACACCTTTTCTTTGCCAATAAAGTGGATTTCCCTTACACTATCTTCAAAACTTTCTCTGTAGTATTCTTTTTCTTTGAGTATGGCAGCCTTTTTGGAATAATGAGTACCGAGAAAACCAACCTTCTCAAGAAAGACGAGTATATTCGTCTTTGTAATTTGTAGTTCGTACAATATACCGTCATTTGCATATCCAAGTTTTATACTTGGTTTTCTGCTTCTGTTGTATATATTTGAACGAATCCCTAAGTTTAAAAGTAATACTTGTACTTCTTTAAGAAGCTTCTCTGATTTTGAAGTAAGACGGATATACCGTGTTTGGTTATTCTCGATTATGTTAATAGTTCCATCGGCAGAAAATAGTCCCTGAAGGACTCCGATAACGGCTTCGCTCGGCGCTTTCCACGATCGTTGAGGGACCTCGTTTTGCTGTGCGGATATGGGATTCACTCCAAGCTTCATCATATACTCGACAAAATCTTCTGCTCCGTATATCAAGTGATATACGCCATTTCTTCTTTTAATTTCGTTCCGCTGACTGTTTTTATACCAACCATTCAAAATTGGCTTAAGATGTTCAAGAACTTTTCGGTCTTCTTCTGCAAAGGTAAAACCCACAGTATACTGTTTGGGAGTATTTCGGATCCAACCGTCTCCTATTAACCATCCAAGAACTTGTCCTAGCTCCTGACTCCATAGAGAAGGGAAGTTATAATGATATACATGATTATTTTTTCCTACGGATGTTTTGGAAAAATGGAAGGGAATGGTATGTTCTGTACTCCATAATCCTTCTTCTGATTGAAGAAGTATCTTGCTGTCCTTTTTTAAATCTAAAAGAGGAATCTTGCCTTGGGGAGTAAAAATTTTATGATCTCCGGTTGCCCTTAATTCGTACCCTGAATTCGTAACTAGTCGATAGATCTTTTTCGTACCAGTTTCCCATGCCCTCGACATGCGTCCCTGAGTGTTCAAGTTTGGCATAGAAAACTTCAGCATTGGAATTTCAGAAATTCCATCTTTTCCTACTAAAGTCAAGGTGCCCATTGGAGATAAGGTAGTTTTGGGTATTCTCCTATCTACTGCAATTTTTACTTCTCTTTGTCCGTATGTCTCTACAAGTTCTCCCATTTTCAAAAATCCAAATTCGGTCGCAATTAAAGAATCTCCCGTAATACAAGGGAGATCGGAAGAGCGTCGTGTAGGGAAAGAGTGTGGAAGGATGTGTAGA
>CAZWDJ010000053.1:0-4685 GCA_964632325.1 uncultured Candidatus Saccharibacteria bacterium
GGCACGTTGATGGTCGTCGCGCCCGCGTCAATGCAAGACTCGATGAGCCGGTACAGGTACTCAATGTCGGTGCGCGTCGCATCCATGGGAGAGAACTCAACGTCGTCGCAGTAGCTCTTGGCGCGCTTTACGCAGGCGACCGCAATCTCCAGCACATCCTCCGGATTCTTGCGGAGCTGATGCAGAATCTGCACGTCGGAACTGGATATGAACGTGTGGATGCGCGGCCGCTCTGCTCCTCTAATAGCTTCCCAAGCCGCGTCAACATCACTAAAGACGCACCTGGCAAGCGAAGCTATGACAGGCCGCCTGATCTCCCCGGCAATGACCGCCACGGCCTTGAAGTCGCCCGGCGAGCTGGCAGCAAATCCTGCCTCAATAATATCCACGCCCAGCCGGTCGAGCTGGCGAGCGATTTCCATCTTCTCGTCCAGCGTCAAACCAATACCCGCCGATTGCTCTCCGTCCCGTAACGTCGTGTCAAGAATCAAAACCTTGTCTGGCATGATATTCCGCCCTCCTTTGGCGCATTGTGTTTTGAAACCCTTAAGAACTGTTGAACTTGCAATGGATTCGCAACTGCTTTGTGAACCCAATAACGCGCTCAACAAAACAGCTCCTCGTTATGAGGAGCTGTTGCGCTGTTGGAGAAAGAAACTAGGATCCCATCTGAACACGCAAATAGCCCCTCAACTTCAAGAGGAGTTGCAACAAGCTCAACAACAAAGAAGATAGTTTCATGTCCCTTACTATATGCCCCAGAGCAGATGGTGTCAATAGCCGTTGCAAAAAGAAAAGAGAGGAATCAATCCTCTCTTGAAAATCTACTAAAGGTGCACAACTCTCTTCTTGCCTACTGCACCAGCAGACGCACGCTTCTTGCTTCGCCTGCGATCGTTTCTGGTTTCAGGCTTATCCTGAAGCTGAACGACTTTAAAGCGTTTCCCGTCTCTATTACGGGGATTTATGAGGCCCTGGGGAATCGGCGTCTCGCAGGGAACTATGGCATAGTCTGCAATGCCATGCTCCACCGCAGATATGGCCTCCTGAACCGAAGAATACACAACTCTCTTTGGAGGCGTTTGGTACCATATATCCTCAATAGCTGTAGCACGATCCTGTTCTTCCACCGCAACGTAAAGAGTTGCCATTTTGCCCTCCTATAACCTTTCGCATATTTGACGCAAAAGCACTTCGGTTTCCTCCCACCCGATGCACGAGTCGGTGATGGACACGCCGTATTTAAGGCCTGCCGGTCCGCCGTTCAGCTTCTGGTTTCCGGGATGGATATTGCTCTCCAGCATCGCGCCGATGATACCCATGTTGCCGTCCACGACGCGCTGGTCAACAACGCTGCGGAAGGCAAGATGCATCCTAGTGTAATCCTTGTTGCAATTGCCGTGCGAGCAGTCTACCAACAGATGTGTCGGCATGTTCGCCTTTGCCAGCTTTTCCTGCGCCTCGCCCACCGACAGCGCGTCGAAGTTAGGGCCGTCCTTGCCGCCGCGCAGCACGACGTGGCCGTTGGGGTTCCCCTTGGTATGAACGATGCACGTACGACCATCTGTGTCGATGCCGAGAAAACCATGCCTTGACCTTGCCGAGACAAGAGCGTCTATCGCAGTCTGAACGCTGCCGTCGGTTCCGTTCTTGAAGCCAACAGGCATACTAAGGCCGCTCGCCATTTGCCGGTGCGTCTGGCTCTCGGTCGTCCGCGCGCCAATGGCTACCCAGCATATCAGGTCTGCAAGATACTGCGGCACAATCGGGTCGAGAAACTCGGTCCCTGTATACAGCCCCATGTCGGCAATCTGCAACAGTAGCTTTCGTCCTCGAGTCAGCCCTTCGCCGATATCAAAAGAATCGTCCAGCCGAGGATCATACAAAAGGCCCTTCCAACCGACAGTCGTCCGGGGCTTTTCGAAGTACACCCGCATGACGATCAGTAGCCGGTCGCTCAGCTCCTGGTTGAGGCGACAGAGGCGCTCTGCGTAGTCCAGCGCCCCCTTCTCATCGTGGATGGAACACGGCCCGGTGATAACAATGAACCGCGAGTCCGTTCCCCGCAGCACCGCCTGAATCCGCCTTCGGCCGTTCAACACTGTCTGCTCGGCACGCATGCCTATTGGCAATCTTGCCAACAATTCACTGGGCGAAATCAAAGGCTGGGTTTCCCGCACATTTACATCCCGAACAGTCGCCTCCTCTTGCACTATCATTCGTATCTCCTTTTTAGGTACTTACAGAGAGATTTCCTCTCTGGCAAAGAAACCTGTATCAGATTCCTTTGTCAAAGAGCAAAAAACCAGCTCTCCTTATGCGAAGAGCTGGCTTGTTGCGTGACTAGTCTATTTTTTTAACACGAACAATTTCCCTCTTCGCGTGGGCTGGTAAAATAAAAGAAGAAAAAGAAATTTTTCAATCGGGAAACTATGTTCATAACGATATTACAAAGGATAGCAGGAGGGGCAATTTTTGTCAAGAATGAACAGGATTTATCGATGACAAAGACTTGAGTAAAAAGAAAAAGCATCTCCCAATGAGATGCTTGTGTTTCTACCATTATGCAGGAACCGCAACTTCCTTCTCAATAATGTTTCGGATATTCCGGTGATGGCGTGCCAAAGCAGCTAGAATTTCCGGAATTCCAAATTCCAAATCTCCATCCCTCATGTTCAATACGGTAGATACAAAATCTACCCGCGAAACCCAGCATGGGTTCACGATACGAAGGACTTCACCAGGAGAAATATCCGGTCCTGCCTTAAAACGAATTCGAATAAAGTGCAAAACTTCTTGCAAGTTGACGCTTCCAGTCCTGGAGTCAAGCCTGAACTGCCTTACAACCTCAAAAGCTTCGTTTGAGCACGAAAATGCGGACATACACTTCCTCCTGTGGGAACATTGTTTGCGAGCAAAGAACTATGTGGACCTTTCTGGCCCAGCGCATATCTCCTCGCATATGCGTTGAGCCACAAAAGAAAACCTCCCTTGCGGGAGGTTTCAGTTTCAGGCGCAGAATATATCTATAGAGAACGCGCAAAACCTCCCGTGGTGTGGGTTGGGAAAATAATGCTAATAATAATTTGCTGCGTTCGTTTCATGAAAGAAAGTATAACAGAGCCAATCTGCGTGTCAAATAGACGCCAAAAACTGACGCAGTATACGCATATTCATTTCCATGCTTTTCAAGCTCACCCACTCATCTTTTCCGTGCATGCCTTCTCCCTCGCATCCATAAATGACGCAGGGAATTCCCACCTCTGCAAAATACCTGGCATCGGTTGCGCCGTTTGAGTGAATAAAGGGGACATCTGCTCCTGATACCTCCTCTGCTACCCTGCGGAATTTCTGCAGCAAGGGATGGTCTTCCTGAACAACAAGAAGAGAAACATTGGTAAGAGAACGAACCTCAATATCAAGGACAAGATCCTGCACCTTCTGCCTTATCTCTTCAGACGTTGCGCCATGCGCTTCTGTGAAGCGGATATCCAAAAGAGCTTTTGCGTCGGCTGGAATTTTATTGGGCGTTTTGTTGCTTGTTTCAATGGAAGCAACGTTCATGGTTGTCTCCCATGTATCTCTCCCTGGCTTTCCTATCCATTCTTTTACTCTTTGGATACCAGCTAGCACCTTGTCTAAAGCATTTTCTCCTTCCCAGGGATAGGCGGCATGGCCAGTCTTGCCTTGGGCAATCAGCTCAAGCCATACGCCGCCTTTTTCCCTATTTACAATTCCTTTCGCTTCTCCATCTCCGCAAAATACAAATCCTGGGCGCATTCCTATCTCGCGCACCATATATCCTGCTCCATCCTCTCCGCCAATTTCTTCATCTCCATTAAGCAGCAAAGCAACATCGGAAGTAGAATTCTGCTTCCCTAATTCAAGCATGACTTGGATCATAACCGCGCACATAGCTTTCATGTCAGCTGCTCCACGTCCATATGCCCTATCTCCTTCCACCTTCAGCGTCCACTGATCTTCTGCGTCCTCGGGTACTACGTCAAAGTGGCCATTCAGCAATATCTTGGGCTTGAGCGCGTCTTTTCCTTGAAAAGAAACAAGAAGCGACTGTTTCCCGTTTTTTTCAAAAAGCTTTGTGTCAAAACGATTCTTGTCAAACAATCCTGCAATGTACTCAAATCCCTCCCTAATTTCTTCTGGGTTGTTTTCCGTAGTCTTGAATGATACAAGTTTTCGCAATAACTCTGCGTTTGTCATATGAATGGGGCCTGGCAAGAAGACGACGTCTCGCCTTCTGCCAGACCCCTTACGCTACCGGCTTACCAGCCCCCGCAACCGCCCATGTCAAATACGTGACCCATGGCAGCTCCTTTCTTAACAGGATCCTCCCAGGCAAAAAATCCTAAATTTTATTCAGCTAAGGATTACTAGTATCTCCTTGGCCTGGGAATCCCGGGGCACTAGTTACCCGGGAATCCCAATCCAAGAAACAAAACAGCCGATCTGGTAAAAGACCGGCTGCTAAGATAATGTCGCAAAAAAGATGTAAATTAATGCGCAAAAAGCAACCAGCCCTTCAGAGAAGGTCTCCAGCAATACATCCAATGCTTTTTGCTGATTGCGAATGACATATGTTTAAAGTATACACGCCCACGCATAGCTGTCAACCCCGTAGTGAATTTTGGACAGCGCCTTGCGCTTTCTGTCCCGCAAAGCGGGAC
>CAZWDJ010000054.1:0-4481 GCA_964632325.1 uncultured Candidatus Saccharibacteria bacterium
TCTTCAATTTGATTTTCAGGCGGCGCAGCTTCCTGTTCTGGAACAGCTGGAACTTCCTCTTGTTCAACCGGCGCTTCCACTGCCTGCTCCACAGCCTCCTCTGCAACATCTGGGACTTCCTTTTCTTCTTGGACAGGAGCTATTTCTTCCAAAGCATCTCCTTCAATCTTTTCTTCCTCCTCTACTTCTTCTACTACCTCTTGTGGATCTTGCGCTGCTTCCTCCTGGACTGCTTCTACTTTTTCTTCTTCAATCACTGACTGCTCTGCCAGGTCTGGAGCTGTTTCTTCTTCAGGAGACTCTAAACCCTCCTGTTCGGCTTGTTCCGCGTTTTCTTCCTCAATAGAATCTTCGCTTTTCTGCGCAACATCTTGAACTTCTTCTATCACAACCTCTTGGCCTGCCTCCAGCGCAAGGTTTTGAAAAGGAAACAATACAGAGGCACGGAACGGCGAATCGTCAGAAGCAAACAAATCCCTCACTTCCTGCGGAAGAATGCCTTCAGAAAGCAAACGAGGAGCTTTGGGAGTTCCCAAGCGCCCGAGTTTGTCTTCCAAGACATCAGCTTTTTCTTCCTGGACCAGCTCTTTAATTGCCTTCAGATCAAATTGCGGATCATTGACGATAAAGGTGGGATTTTCTTTGGTTTGGAAATTCCCTTGTCCCGATATGAAAGACTGCGCTTCCTTCAAGCGCACCTTGGGCAAATCCACAGGATCTAAAATATGCTGTTCAATATCCACCTCAAGCCACATGCCGTCCAGATATATGGTTGGAGTTCCGTTTACCGTGGGAAGCCCCTGGAGCCGAACTTGCACCTTGCGCACGTCCTCAATACTGGCAATGCCTGGAATAAAGAAAGAAAACTCCTGCGCGCTCGCGTCTTCAATGTTCCCCGCGTGTTGCCACACATTCCCTCCAAAACTATATGTCACCTGAAGAAAATCATTTCCCGCAAAGAAATCTTCGGACAACACTTCCTCTTCCTGCGTTTCAACAAAAACCTCTACTTCTGGTACATCAATAGCAATGCCGTCTGCAGAAGGGGTGACTGCCTCAATTGCTTGGAAAACCGGAGCTTCAGCATGCGCCTCTTGTTGATCATTCGCAATCACAGCCAAAGAGAGATGTAAAAATGCGCTTTCCGCCTCCCCTGATTCGGGCCAATCTCCGTCAAACCCTCCGCAGAAAATCTGGGACCCTGATTCTTGCTCCATTAAAGCAGAGTTGCCCTCGTTGAACGAGGAACCGTCGTCGGGATTTTCAACATTTGGCTTGCCCTGGGCATATTGGGCATTTTGCCAGTCTCCAAGGCATGAAGAAGGATAGAACGCGTACGAATTTGCGCGAAGAGAAGGGATGTAAAAACCTGCGCTAAGCGACAATATCAGTACGATAAAGAAAAGAATCCGCGCTTTTTGCCGCAGAAATTCGCGGAAGCGCAAGAAGGAAAACAAGGGGTGTGAAACCCGTTGTTTCCTTCTTACGATTTTTCTCTTTCCGCGTTTTCTCATCAAGAGCTTCTACAATTCACAACTCTGGAAGCTATTATTCCCTTCTGTATCCTGGCACAAATCGTCAAACAATCCTCCTTTGTGGCTGTCGTTTCCCGGGCCGCCGTACAGTTCGTCGCTGCCAGAAACAGCAGGATCGCTTCCGCCGTCATCTCCGTATATGGTGTCATTTCCTTCTTCGCCATACAGCACGTCATCCCCTGCTCTGCCAAACAGATTATCATTTCCTTGTCCGCCATGTATCTCATCATTCCCCGCTCCGCCTGCAACCTCATCGTTTCCTTCTCCTCCTTCCATATAGTCATCTCCAAGGCCTCCTCTCATGTCATCATTGCCCAAACCTCCATACATATGGTCGTTTCCTGTTTCGCTTGCCCCGTCATCGCCGTACATATCGTCATTTCCGTCGTCGCCGTATACATAGTCATCGCCGTTGTTGCCATACACGTCATCGTCTCCAGCTCCTCCATACACCGTATCATTGCCATTGCCTCCTTTTACCTGGTCGTTTTCGGTTCCTCCATACAACACATCATCCCCATCTTCTCCGTACAGCTTGTCTGCTCCAGCGCCTCCAAACGCAGTGTCATTTCCCACTCCGCCATGGATTCGGTCATCTCCCTGTCCGCCGCAAATCGTGTCATTCCCTTCCAAGCCAAGAATCACGTCATTTCCCGCAAGCCCTACAATGACATCATCACCGGAAGTTCCAAACAAAACGTCGTCGCCACCTGTTCCAATCAAGGTTGCAGCAAGCCCGTTGCAGCTATCCCCCCCTCCTGCGACTGCGGAATTCCCGGCAGAAACAGCAAACGATTCTTCTCCTGTTTCCTGCACTGTTATTGAAGATCCAGAAACATTTTCAATCTCAAATTCGCCTTCAGGAGTCTCTTCGGTTATAACAACGGTATCTGCGGGAATAGTGACAGTCACGCTATCTCCAAGAGAAAGAGTAGTCGCGTCCGTGCTTTCTGCTTTGTTTTCCACCGTAAACACTCCTTCAGTTTCTTCAACTACCCGTACTGTTGCTCCGGTCGGCACAGACAAGGAAATCTGCTCGCTCAACGCTGTTTCAACTGGCCCGACAATCACCTCCATAGTCAAAGAGCCGCATGTGACGACAATCTCATCATCTTTTGTTAAACTTACTTCTTCAGAACACGCCTCAACTTTTCCAGAACCGCTTCCCTTGGTTACTTTTACTTTGAGCCCGTTTAAGGGATTCACGTCATCCTCTATGGTAAATACAAGATCAGACCGGTCCAGCACTTTTCCCGAACTCGTGCCTCCCTTTCCTTCATCTGAATAATCGTCAGAGTACAAAAGATCGCTGGTATCTACATCATTCGCAATGCCGTCAAAATCCTTGTCACTCCGTTCATCTTCAAAGGCCTTGGAATCCTGTCCACCAGTAAACGTTTTTGCGCTGTCGCAATATCCGTCTAAGTTCAGATCAACGCATCCCCCCAGTAATCCGGTAAAGTCATCCCAGAAGTTTCCTCCAAAGTCATCATCGCTGAAGGTATTCCCGGATCCTGAACTCACCTCCGCGTGAGTAGTATTGCCAAGAAAACTATTCTGGTAGATTGCGTTGTTATCCGCGGAAGTTTCGAGCAGCAAACCCTTTCCATTGCCGGATATGGTATTCCCTTTCACTTCCCCATTGCTCGTGGAATTATACACAATTCCTTTTTGTGTGTTGTTATACACGTTATTTCCATGAGTGGTCACTGAACTGGAATCTGCGGTAAAAATCCCTAGAGAATTCGCGGAAACTGCGTTTCCTTTCAACGAAACATTCTCCGAGGCTTCCGTATTAATTCCAATTGACGAGTTTGCAACAGTGTTATTGATCACCGTTGCTCCATCTGCAGAAAAAAGATTGATCCCAACGCTAAAATCATCAATGGTTAAATCCTTCACTGTAGCATTGGTGCTGTACACCGCTACTCCAAAAGATGAAAAATCGCCTCCGGTAATGGTATACCCATTCCCGTCTAATGTGATGCCGGATCCGCTCTCAATCACAAAGCAGTCGCTCGTAACACCGGAAATATTATTCTGCAAAACATATGTGGTGTTAGCAGTGCTCAAGGATCCGCATGCAGTCACGTTCACCGCGTATGCAACAGGCACGGAGAACGTAAAAGATGCTCCGAGCATAGCAACAGTCAAAAACGCTATTGCCGCTGAACGCTGCGTGCGCTGTATTGTACGATGTATTATCTTCATAAATGGATTATATATTATGCGTAATTAATGAGAACTTTTTAAGAAGCGCCGACCAGCTTTGTATCAAAAAGCATTCATATAGTATACCAGGTCCAGCAGGACGCTGTAAATGTGGAAAAGTCTTATTTGGTCAATATGTCAGGCCCCGAAGAAGTAATCGCAATAGTATCTTCCACGTGGCATGCCAAAGAGCCGTCTTTGGTCAAGAAACCGTATCCGTCTTTGGATTCTTTCACCTTCCAATTGCCCTCAACAATCATGGGTTCTATGCAAATGACCATCCCTTCTTTCAACAGGGCGCCCGTGTGCTCTTTTCCAAAATTGGGAATCATGGGATCTTCGTGGAGCTGTTTGCCAATGCCGTGTCCGCACAAGTCGCGCACCACTCCATATCCGTGCTTCTCCGAATACTGCGAAATTGCATGGCCAATATCCCCAACTCTGTTGCCTGGCAAAGCTTTTGCAACTCCAAGCTTCATTGCCTCTTGCGTGACTGCGAGAAGCTGCTGCGCCTCGCTGCTTAACGCGCCTGCTCC
The DNA here is from genome assembly GCA_964632325.1 of uncultured Candidatus Saccharibacteria bacterium. Lineage (GTDB taxonomy): Bacteria > Patescibacteriota > Minisyncoccia > Minisyncoccales > UBA10102 > JACOVZ01. The sequence continues at coordinate 4,283 of CAZWDJ010000054.1, forward strand.
AACAGTGCGCGCCATATCCAAATTAAACCCTTTGTATGTAAGGCCGATGTCTATGGTGCATAGGTCCCCCTCTTTCAATATTCTCTTTGACGGAATTGCGTGCACTACCTCCTCGTTTATAGACGCGCATATTGCTCCAGGGTATTCGTCATAACCCAAAAATGCCGGCTTTGCTCCGTTTTTTGCAATCAACGCGCGC
>CAZWDJ010000055.1:0-4468 GCA_964632325.1 uncultured Candidatus Saccharibacteria bacterium
GCACTTACCATAAATCAATGCATTAAGGAGGTGTGCGATGGTTCTGCAAAATACTGCACGTATTAAGATTAAGGCATGCCCAAGATGCGCGGGAGGTATTATCTTCTATGATGCCGCCGAAACATTCTGCCTGAACTGCGGCTGGAGACCACATGATGAAATTCCAGACGATATTCAGGCGACAATTGAGGAAAGTCTTGGCGAACCTTTCCTAAGCGAAAACAGGTTCGCCCACAGAATCAACAGAATCATAGGAAAAGGCAAACCTCCTCCTATGAGCAGATGGGAAAAGAAATTCCTCGCGCATGCTTCTGATCTGAACCTTGAACCTTTAGTAGAAAACAACGGATGATCCACAAGAATCCCATCCAAAAAGGGGTGCTGCACAATAGCACCCCTTATCGTTGCTATTGTGATACTAAAAGCTGCATTGACGGCATACCCGTACCCTGATATATAAAAGCAATCAGGCGCACCTACCATCAGAATATATGCGTACCTGAAAGGAGATTGTCATGACCGAACAGAAAATCGTGTTTCAATGGGAAACCCTAGAACTATTGGGAGAAGCGTTCCAACATGCATCGGCAAACAAGAATATCGCAACGCTAGCACAAATCCTGGAGGTAGTTGATCTCTTATTGAGCCAACTCCGCCAAGAAGACACAGGGCGCCATGAACCAGAACCTTCATTACCAGTAATAAATGCTCCTGCTCCTGCCGAACAACCACCCCAAAGTCCCAAAGCAAAGATACAATCCTCGTCGGCCCCCCCTGTCAGCCCCCCTGTTCCTCTAGCTACAACGTCCTTGGTCCCCGCAAGCATACGTTCAGAAGGGAAAAGAGGCACAAAACCAGCTCTGGAACTTTCCAGCGATCACCTTCTGATGTGTCAAATCGTTCTTGGAGAAAAAGGTGAACCCCCTGGAACGTTTTCTAAAGTAGTTAGCCAATTTTTCCCCAAAGCTGACATCGTGCGCATGCGAAGCGCAAGAATGCAGGCGTTGACAATCTTGGGAAGAATCTGGAGCGGAACCCCTCAACCCTCAACACAAGCAACAGCTGAAATGCTCGCAAAGCTGCGAACACGGTTTGCAACGTTCAATGAGTTCAGAAATGCATTCTGGACTGCTTCATACAATAAGGGGGAAATTCCAACGCCCTCTCCAAAGCCTAGCGCAGAAAATTCCACGCATCCTCAAGCAATATCCAGCGAATTCTCCGAAGACCAAGAAAGACTCTTGGGAATTGTGCTGGGAGACTTGGGAGAAGCACCTGCAACACTTGTTCAGACCAGCCAGCTGTACTTCCCTAAAACGGGGATGGCTGATATGCAAACTCTGCGCTATGACGCGGTGCGGAAAGTTGCGAAGCTATGGAAACAATCCCAAGATCCGCTCATGAAGCGAATCAGGGCGCGGTTTGGGACCTTTGAAGAGTTTGAAAAGGCCTGCTGGGTAGAAACGGATCTCAATCCTACGCCCCCAGCAACATCCTTGCAGGTATCCAAGCCTGGAGATCCTCCACTAAGGTCCGCTTCGGGAAACCGGTTTACTACCGAAGAAGCAAAGCTTATACGCAACGCAATGAAAAGAAAGGAGGACCCGACAAGACCCAAAGACCTTGCGCAGGCGCAAGATGTCTTTCCTAGCCTTACCGAAGATCAATTTGCGGTTCTTCATGAGTCCACGGTCCGCAAGGTTGTTCAATTCTGGCAAGACAGACTCATGCCCGCACCTGGCGAAACAGCAATGCTCATGCGCGCAATGCGAAGGCGCTTTGGAACGCTTCAAGCTTGCCGAGAAGGATTCTGGGTGCCTTTGTCCAAAGCCAGAGAACTGTTCGCTCCTCATCAACTCCAAGATCAATTACTCTTGCAAAGCTGCAAAAGATGCAACGGCGCCATCTCCATTCCCTTCAGAGACAACGTCCGCGAAGACGTGTATTGCGTAAACTGCAGCCAGCGGACGCAAGAGATTCCGCTAGACGTGCAAGAAGTTGTTGATCGGAACATGGGAGAAGCAACTTTGGATATTGAAAGATATGCCCATTCCGAAATCGGAACAGGCAAGCCAAATCCTTCAGGGTGGGAGAGAGAACTTCGCAAACGAGCTCACAAAGCACAACAGGAGGCGCATACAGAACAAACACAAAAAGAAGCTAAAACAGCTTCATAAAGAGGGGTACCCACCAAGGTACCCCTCAACTGTTTTTTACTATCTGATCCAACAAGGGAAAGGGCGACGTCATATGACATCGCCCTTGGAACAGCGCCTCGGAACTCGCGCAAATGCCGTTTCGAAAACTTAATGGCATGTGACTCAATGCCACGGTTTTATCGAATTAAGCACTCTTGCGTTTCCGACGCCTTATTATACTAGGAAATTGCTTCGGGAATTGCGTCAATAATGTCTGTTGCGACAAGCGATTCTTTCCATTCCTGGGCTGCTATCTCCCCTGCTCTCCCGTTGATGTACGCTCCTCCCGCAGCTGCAAGCATGGGATCAGATCCTTTTCTCGCAAGAAGCGCTCCTGCGATTCCAGAAAGCGTATCGCCTGCTCCCGCAACGCTCATATACGGAGTTCCGCTTTCGTTGAGCAAAACTTCCTTTCCATTTGAAATAATATCTGTTGCAACTTTGAGCAAGATTGTGGTATTTAATTTTGCCGCAACCTGCCGCACCTCGGCTATCCTTTCTTCCAAGCCTAAAGGCCTCACGTCTTTTCCTCCAAGCAAGGTAAGCTCAAACGTGTTGGGCGTCACAATGCACTGCTTTCCGGCAATCACAGAAGGGTCTTTAGAAATTGCGTGAATGGCATCGCCGTCTATCACCACGCGCGCGTTGACCTGCGAAAGATACTCCGCAACTGTTTCCAAAGTTTCTTGGGATCTGCCCAGCCCTCCTCCTATTGCAACTGCAAAATTCCCCCGGGCATTCTCCTGACTCGCGTAGGTCATCTCCAAAAGTTCTGCCAGGTCGTCCTTCAACACATGAGTTCCTTTCAAAGGATATGCCGCAACAATCGGGGAAAACGAAGCAACAATATCCGCGGCGCGCGAGGGCGCCACAACCTGAACCATATCCACTCCTGCCCTGAAGGCGGCAAAAGCGGCAAGGGCCGGAGCGCCTGAATAAAACTCTCCTCCGCCAATGACAAGCAAAGCGCCGTAGTCATACTTTTTCACCTCATGCGGCCTTGCAGGATACAATTTCTTGAGAATATCTTTTTGAACTTTTTCCATAGTTATATCAGCTTTTCATCTTTGATGAATTTGCGCATTTCTTTTCCCAATACAGGGTGGCTAAGCGCTAGAGCAATATTGGAAAACAGCCATGTCCGCTTGTCTCCGCATTCCCACCATTTTCCCTCAATCTCATGGCCATAGAATATCTTACCATCTTGCACCATATTGCCCAATGCCTCGCTTAACACGATCTCGCCTTTCTTGTTGGGCTTTGCCTTTTTCAGATACGCAAACACTTCGGGAGTGATGATTCTCCTTCCCGCGATGGCAAATTCAGAAGGAACGTCGGGAAGCGCGGGCTTTTCCACAATCTTTTTTATCTTGTACAATCTGCTTGCTATTTTTTCGCACTCCACCACGCCGTATGATACCAATTTTTCCTTGGGCATGCGGTACAGCGCCAGCACCGGCTTTTCTGACGTTTTGAATATCCTGGCAAGCTGCAAAGACACCGGAACTGCAGATTCCATGACATCGTCTGCATACGCCACAAAACACGGCTCTTCTCCTATGAATTTCTGCGCCTGGAGAACCGCGTGGCCATCTCCCAAAGGCTGGGTTTGCTGTACGAAAGAAAACGCCAAATCCTCCGCAAGGCGCGAAACAGCTTTAATGGATTCCAAAAGATCCTGCTTCTTTTGGTCTTCAAGCATTTTTTCAAGCTTGGGATCCCCTTTGAAATACCAGCTCAACGCCTTTTTGTTGTTGGTATTGGTGACAAACACGATCTCCTTGACTCCCGAGGCCTTCAGCTCCTCAATGACATACTGAAGCAAAGGCTTGTCCACCAAAGGGAAAAACTCTTTTGGAACCACTCGCGATAAAGGCAGGAATCTCGTGCCGAGACCTCCCAAAGGAATAATGGCTTTTGTGATTTCCCCGTCCATGGCATTCTATCCTGTTTTTTTGTAGCGCAAGAAAGCTGGCGTGTCCCATTTCTTCTCCTCTTCCTGCAAATCTTCAATCGCGTCTTCAATCGCTTTTTTCACGTCCAAGGCGTTTCTTCTGGGCTTTTCCTGCGGAGCCTGCAGCTGGCCCACTGGCTGCAGATCTTCTTTCTTTTCTTTTTTCTTCAAGGGAAGCCGCTTGACCTTTGCTCTGATTTTCACTTGGGGCTTCTGGTTTTCTCTTTGCTTTTGCCTGGGATGAGCCGTGCCGTATTCGCACCCAATGGCAAATACCGTAATGCGCAGTTTGTTGCGGAATCTCGGATTTGAACTG
>CAZWDJ010000056.1:0-4375 GCA_964632325.1 uncultured Candidatus Saccharibacteria bacterium
ACCCTGCGTGGTTTGCCCGTTTGCGGCTCTTGTGCCGCCATTTTTTATTCCCTCCCTTGCACGAGCACCGACAGGAGAGGGTTTCTAGGGCAGAGGGTCATATTAACCTCCTTCTTAGTACAGATAGTATAGCATACTATATAAAATCTGTCAATAGTCTGCGGTTTTGCGATAAAAAGACTCGGCATTGCCGAGTACACTATCGCAAAGATAGTTCTTTGAATAAGGTGCGGTACGCGCCGACTTTATCTGTTTCTTGGTGCTGGCGCATCCATTCTAAGCTGAAATCCATAGAATACTGGGCTATGCGTACAAGGTATTCTCGCTGGGATCCAGGCGGAAAAAGAGAGTCCACTTTGCCGAGATCTTGCTCTGAAAGATTCCTTAACAGCAGCAGCATGGATTGTGCTTGCTTTTCCTGCACAATGCGTTGAATGGTCTCATGGTATGCTCCATTGGTCCAGTCGTTCAGCACTGCCGATTCAAGCTCGTGCATCTGGATTTCTTCTTGGATCCATCCGTCGCTTAAGAAGGGGTATTCAGGCAATCCCAGCACTTTGTCGTTTCTGGCATGGCCTAGTTCGTGCAAGAGTATTGCGCAAAACCACGGGAAAGACATTTCCATTGCTGGAAGGAATACTGCCTGCCACTCTGGATCATAAAATACCACGCCAATGATTCTTGGGGAGTCCTTGACGTGCAAGCCATAGAGCACGATTTCCAGTTCTTCTCCTGACGGCAGGCTTGCATCGGCGCTTGATGCTCTGCTGGCGCCTTGCGGGAGAAAATGCGAGATGAAGAAGTTTTCCTGAAACGCCAGGCGCAATTCCTCAATGTCGTTATTTTGGAATCTTGCAAAGCATTTGTGTATCTGTTCTTTGAACAGGGTTTGCAGTTCAATTTCTCGCCGTAGGTTTTCCTCGCCAATAAGCCATACAGCAGGGAGCGCATCATTGAGAATTGCGTCAAGGGCGCCTCTTTTTTTCTCCCGGCTGTTTTGATACAGAATAGTTCCAAGAACAACGATTAGGAATCCCGTGCATATGAGTAGAATCCAGATGCGGCCAGTGGGTTGTTTTTCCAACTCAATCCTCCTTAGTAAAGGCTGGAATGCTAAAGCGAATTATTCAGAAATATTATGAAAAAGTCAAGCAAGTGTAATGGTTCAATAGTTTGGAAATATCGATATTTAGTGCTTTATTACGTTTCTCCTTAACGTACATTTGTTGCTATAGCAATAACTGTACGCTAAGCAACGCACGTAAAATTCTCGCCATGACGAGAAAAATGGATAAGTTGGATTGTCAGTCTCTGAAACTATTTGAGATGCGTGGCTTTTGCCAGATTGTGCTCCTCAAGCGTTGTGCTGAAAATTGTCTCTCCTGTTGGGGTTGAAAGATAATACCAGTATGGGCTTGAAACAGGTTCCAGGGCCGCCTTCATGCTGTCTAGGCCGGGATTGGCAATAGGTCCAAAAGGAAGTCCCCGGTATCTGTAGGTGTTGTATGGCGAGTCAATTTGCGTTTCTTCCAGGGAGATCTTGGTGGTTTTTTTGCCTGTGAGATACGCAATGGTGGCATCAACCTGCAAAGGCATTCCTGCTCCTATCCGCTTCCATAGTATTCCCGACACAATCCGCTTGTCTTGCTCTGTCTGTACTTCCTTTTCAACAAGAGAGGCCATGGTGACAATCTCCGCAATGCTTTTTCTTTGGGCAGCAGCTTTTTCCTGGAGATCAGGAGTAAACTTGCGTCCAAAGTTATCAAGCATTTGCCTTAAAATATCCTCTATGCTTGAACCTTTTGGCATATGGTAGGTGTCGGGAAACAGGTATCCTTCCAGCCCTATTGTTTTTGGCTTGTCCTTGAGGAATTCGTATTCTTGTGAAAAGTCGCGAGGCAAAGGAAAAGGGGCTATCCGTCTGTAATCAAAGGCCGGAGAGCCTGCGATTTCAAAGAATTCTCTTTCTGAAAATGCTTCCTTGCTTTCCAGATATGAGGCAATATCCCCCAAATTCCATCCTTCGGGAATGGTCAAGAATTCTCTTGCAACTTCTCCTTGCGCAATCTTTTGGGCTATTACGTGCATGCTATAACCAGAATGAAGTTCGTACTCCCCTGCTTTCAATTCTGTCGCAATGCCCGCAATTTTTGCGTACGCTTTGAATGCAAGTTCCGAGCGTATGAGCCCCTGCTGTTTCAAATGCTTTGCAATTTGGCTGGAACCTTGGCCTTTTTGCACTTCGAATATAACAGGGGTTTTGGAAAATCCGGCAGGAGCAAATACAAGAAACAAAACAAAAAAGAATAGCCCGAGCACTGCGAGACCCATCCAAAGGATAAGAGTTTTTTGTTTAGCCATTGATAAATTTCTTCAATTGCTTTCGTATCTTCCATCGGGCCAGAGGGTTGGCTCGGTTGATAATGAGCATGCCGTTTAAATGGTCTATTTCGTGTTGAAAAATGCGCGCTCCTAGCCCTTTTGCCTGGATGCGCACGGTTTCCCCTTCCAGAGTTTGCGCCTCAATTTCAACTTCTTCTTTGCGCCTGATTTTCAAGAAGACTCCGGGAAGACTTAGACAACCTTCCTCGTCGGTTGCTTTTTTTCCTGTTGCTCTTACGATTCTGGGATTAAAAAAGGCATAATTGCTTTCTCCGTCTTGCACAATGATCATTTGCTCTGAAATGCCCACTTGGGGAGCTGCGAGGCCCACCCCCTCGTTTTCTTCCATGGTGTATTCCATGCGCTGCAAAATCTCCGGCATGTCGGGACTGATGCGGCCTACTTTTTTTGATTTTTTCTTTAAAATAGGGTTGGGATACAATACCAGAGGAAATTGCTTCATTCTTCTCATAGCATATATGAGAATTGCGGTTTTATCAAAACGCAGTCTGTTTGTTCTCCTGGATTTTGTTGAGAATATGTTTTACCTTTTCCAAACTTTCCCAATCGTGAATGGAAATAGCAAGAGCGTTTTTATCAATCCCTTGGAGCGCAGCAATTTTCTTTGCGAGCTCATCTGGTGGAACCGTATCGCTTTTGCTCAAAAATATGTACTCTTGTTTTTGCAGAAGTTCCTTGCTGTAGTCTGCCAGTTCTGCTCGGATTACATCGTAGTCCTTTACCGGATCTGGGGATTCTGCAGAGATTATATGGAAGAGGATCTTTGTGCGTTCAATATGGCGAAGAAATTTTATACCCAACCCTTTTCCTTTGGATGCTCCTTCAATGAGTCCGGGAATATCTGCGAGGATAAGCTGGTAATACGCGCCCAAATTGGGTTCCAAGGTTGTAAAAGGATAATTGGCAACCTTACTTTGCGCTCTTGTAAGCTCGTTTAAAAGGCTGGATTTTCCCGCGTTGGGCAAGCCAATAAGTCCTACGTCTGCAATAAGCTTGAGTTCAAGCTTGAGAGTAAAGCGCTCCCCAAGCCTTCCTCCTTGGAATTGTTGCGGCCTGATGTTCGTAGAGGATCGAAAGTGGAAATTCCCCTTTCCGCCAATGCCTCCTTTTGCAATGAGAATTTTCTCCCCTATTTTGAGTATTTCCTGTGTTTGGCCCGTTTCAATGGTTTGGATAACTGTTCCCACGGGAACCTGCAGGACAAGATCTTCCGCGCTTGCGCCGTCATTGAATTGGTCTTTTCCCGGAGCTCCGTTTTTTGCTTTTATCTCTTTTTTGTATCTGAATTGGTTGAGCGCGTTCAGATCGGAGATGCCTTCAATGTAAATACTGCCTCCTCTGCCGCCGCTCCCTCCTACAGGCCCTATGCTCATCATATTCTTATTAAAAGCAACGGCTCCTTTTCCGCCGTTGCCAGCTTCCACTGTGATTGTGACGTCGTCTATGAGCATTCAAAAAACATTAGCTGCGATACGAAGAAAGCCAGTCAATCACCCTTTTTCGATGCTGGGCGATTGTCCAGGTATCTCCGCCTTTAAAAAGCGTGGGATATAAATCCTGGAATTTTTTCAGTATAGAAGCTGAAGCGCGCGGAAACCCGGAAGGAATGTTTTTGTTGTAGTCCTTCAAAAACATCTCAAGGGACAACGGGGCAAGGCCGGTATCTATTTCGCTTTCGTATCTTCTCATGCGTGCATCATACAATAAATCAACCCAAAAAGCAATTTTCTGCTTTACGCGCGAACATTAGCAGGGGCGGGAGGAATCGAACCTCCGATGAAGGTTTTGGAGACCTTCGTGATACCACTTCACCACACCCCTAACTAGTAAAATCATCTCCTCGAGCTCGTCGAGACTGAGTCTCTCGGAGACGAATGTCCCGACCCCCGGCTTAAGAAACCTTCGGTTTCTTAGCTCGCTCACTTTCCGCAAGCGCCGTTCGCTCGGATTTTTCCACCACGGGGTGATTTTA
>CAZWDJ010000057.1:0-4220 GCA_964632325.1 uncultured Candidatus Saccharibacteria bacterium
GACAAAAGGCAGAATCGCGAAAGGAACCAAAGAAATGGAAGCATTTCTCAATATTTCAGCCAATGCTCCGGTTCCCAGCGTCCCCAAAAACACTAAGGACACTTTCGGAGTTTTCCAAAACTGCACTACTTTGCCTTCTGCTCTTTTGAAAAGCTCCCTGCGCACTTCCAGAGAAAAGAAAAACCACACGGAAAGCAAACATGCCCCCACGCGCATGAGCATGAGCCCTGACCAAAAAGGGTATGTTTCATATACTTCCTTTGCAAGCACCAGGCCCAAAGCTCCTGTTGCCGCAACGCTCAATGAAAATAAAATTAGAGAAGCGTGGATGCGTTTTGAGGAGTGGAGCGAAATGACAGCGGTGCCCAGTACGAGCAAGCCAAAAGAAATGGCGTGCAGAAACGTGAACTCCGTGTTCCCCCGCTCAAGCAAAGAAACGATGATGAGCGTGCATACGGAAGTGAGGGCGCCCACCACAGGAACAAATCTGGAAGCTTCAAACAATTTCAACCCTTCGTATAGGCGGAAAAGCGAGTATCCCAGAAAGAATCCCGCGGCAATGCTTAAAACAAACTGCAAAAGAGTGGGGAATGTAAACCCCACCAGGGGAATAAGCAGGAATGCCAGCATTCCCAATGCTCCAATATAGAAAGCATAGACTTTGGGCGGCACAGACTGCAGCAAAAGATACTTATCCAGCAAAATCGCGGTTGCGTACAGTACTTGAGCTCCAAGAATATATGCCAGCCACGCCATGCTATGAATTGTTCAGTATGTTGGTAATATGTAAAGCCCCTTGCCGCTCCATTTCCAAATACCCCTGCATTGCAGCTTCAGCAAATCTGCCCTTGTACAAAAAATCAGGAATCCATTCATGGCAAAGCTCTGGTTCCAGCTGCGTGATCCCTGTTCCTATAGACACAAGCCATTCCTGATTCCGTATTTCCTGAAACCCGACAGGAGGAGACAAAAGCAAAGGAATGCCCAGCGCTCCATAGAAGATAAGCTCTGAAGGCTTTGTCCATAACACATCGGTCTCTCTCAAAAGCTTGGAAAAGTCCTTAAAATATACTTGTAAAGAATGCGAGTGGAGAATACGCACCGAAGAGGAAGCTCCAAGTTTTTTTGCCATGGTTTTTAAATCCTGCGCAATATCTCTGTGAAGTCCCACCGCGAAACAAAGCTCCAATTCTTTTCTGCGCAGCAAAGGGGTCAAACTCTTCAGCACTTCTTTTGCAATATCTTCTTGGGCTCCCGCTCCCCCAATGGCAAACGTAAGCAAGGGGCGCACGCGCTTTTTCGGAGGGACCATGTGCACATATCTTTTTACGACATCCGAATAGATTTTGAGATATTCGCGATCAGGATCCAGCGCCTGGATTCTGCGCTCAAGATCTTTTCTCGCATATTGAGTTGATTCTAAAGGCAAAGGAAACCCCACATCAAAAATATTCCTTTGGGGAATCCCGTAGCGAAGCAGCCGCTCTTTTGAAACGGCTGTGGAAGAAAAATACTTGATCCTGGAAGCCCAGGGTTTCATGGGGGCCCACGCGCGGGAAACATCAGAATCGGTCACCACAAGCCAAATGGTCCCTTCATATCCCCAGTATTCGGCCATGAACGCTACGGCGGGAAACGTGCACACCAACGGGATTGGATCTCCTGAATGCGCCTCAAGCTTTTCTATAAAATGCCTGCCCCATTTTTTGTTTTTCAAGAATCCGTATATCTGCTTTAACTGCAGCGTGGGATGCTCAATGGGCTGGTTTTTCGGATAGAATTCTTCAATATCCTGGAACGTGTCAAACATGCCGAACACCATGTCTCCCAGCACGGGAATATTTTTGAACCGGGAAACCGTTTCATACAGATTTCTGCTTGCCTGCCAGATGCGCTTGTCGCTGTCTGGCATGCCTGGATACTGGTCTGCGTGTATGGATGTTCCGCCCTTTGCGATATTTCTCAACGCAAAAGCGGCTCGCTGATGCCCGTATCCCATGCTTGCGTCAGCAACCCAGACTTTTTTCAAAAATCTCACCATGCCATTCATACAGTATACCACGGTCCTTGCGATTCGTATGCTTTCGAGAGCTTCCAGCAGACTGCAATGAACGGAATATACATCAAGAGGAACAACAATACCGGAATATGCTCAATCGCAATGGCAGAAAAGGGAAAAGAAGCGAACAGGTTCACGACAAGAAGAAGGTATTTCGCTCCCATGATCACGGGAAAAGAAAGCACAAATCCCAAAAAACTCCATAGAGACCCCGCGACAAGAAACGCAAACCCCAAGCCAAGAAGCAAAGGCGCCAAAGGCAGTACTAGAAGATTCGTTACAAACCCGATCAATGAAATATACCCAAAATTATACGCCAGCACCGGAAACGTGAACACCTGCGCAGCAGCGTTCATTGCGAGAATATCCCGCATGCCCAATGTTTCAGGAAGTTTTGAAAACAAAGCGCGGAACCAAGGATACAGCACGATGATTCCCAGCGTTGCCAAGAACGAAAGCTGGAATCCTGCGTCTCTGGTAAGAAGCAAAGGATTTGCCAAGAGCATAAGCGCGGCGGCAAAAGCCAGTATGCGCAACGAATCCTGCATTCTCCCCAGATACTGGCTTAACAGCAGAATTCCCCCCATGATCCCTGAACGCACAGCCGAGGCTTCAGCTCCCGTAAGCAGAACAAACAGCACCATGCACAAGAAAGCTCCAACAATCGCCTGCTTTTTCCATAATCCAAAAGCCAAAAACAAAGGAACAAGCATGTTTGTTAAAATCACGATGTGCTGGCCTGAAATCGCAATGAAGTGGCGAAGCCCTGTTTTGTTCAGCGCGTCTTTCATGTCATTTGGCATTGCCCCTTGGTCTCCAAGCAAAAGCGCCAAAAGCACCGCGCTTTCAGGCGGCGAGGTATGGCGGAAGATTACATCCCTGAATCTCTGTTTTATTGCCAAAATCCAAGCGTAGATTGCATTCTTAGATTGACTTACCCCCAGCACTTCCACGTCAGTATCCTGCATCAAAGCTCCGATGCCCTTTGCTTCCAGATATTCCCGATAGTTGAAATCATCAAATTCCGGCGGCTTTTTTACAACTCCCCGCAGCTCAACGCTGTCTCCGTATTCAACATCAATGAACGCGTCTGCTGTTGCAAGCACCTTGTATGAGAATCCTCCTTCGGGCCGCACTACGAGCTGCAGGCCCGAGGAACGCTTTTGCGGCTCTTTTGCAACCATGCCCTGCACCAAAACTCTTTTGCCCTCATACTGCTCAAACTCTTTGAATGAAACGTCTTGGCGCAAAAAAAGAGTGTATGCGAACACTCCTCCGATCACGCAAAGATTCAAAATGAAGAATAGATTACTCTTGGTCAAACCCTGTTGCAATGACAGTAAGCTTTACTTCTCCTTGCTTCAAGCTTTTATCGTACGCGGCCCCAAAAATAATACGCGCATTGGGGCTCACCTCCTGCTTGATCTTTTGGGCAACCCCCTGCACTTCTTCCAAGCTCAAATCCTGGGATCCCGCGATATTGAACAGCACGCCTTTTGCTCCTTTCAAAGACGAGGTGAGCAGTGGAGAATGGAACGCTGAATTCAATGCGTTATCCATGCGCTTGTCTCCTTTGCCGTATCCCACCCCGAATACCGCCTGGCCCGCGTTTTTCATCAATCCCCTCAAGTCTGCAAAATCTACGTTCACGATTCCGGGAAGCGCGATCAAATCAGAGATTCCCTGCACAGCTTCACGCAACACTTCATCGGCTTTCCAAAAAGCGGCAGACACCGTGGTATCCGGACCCGTGCTTTTCAGAATCTGGTCGCTGGGAATGCTCAATAGCGTATCTACCTTGCCTTTTAATTCTCCGAGCGAGGCGTGAGCTAAGCGCAATCTCCACGCTCCTTCGAAAGAAAAAGGCGTTGTCACCACAGCAATCACCAAGGAGCCCTGCCCTTTTGCGATTTCAGCAATCACGGGAACAGCTCCCCCGCCTGTTCCTCCTCCCAAGCCTGCTGCGACAAACACCAAGTCTGCTCCCTCCAAAGCGCGAAGTAGTTCCTCTTTGCTTTCCAAAGCCGCTTTCTTTCCAACCTCAGGATTCATGCCAGCCCCAAGGCCTCTTGCAGATTCTCGGACAAACTCAAACTCACTGCCCGCCTGGATTTTTTTCAGGTCCTGGGCATCCGTATTGACTGCCAGCAACTCCACGCCG
>CAZWDJ010000058.1:0-3861 GCA_964632325.1 uncultured Candidatus Saccharibacteria bacterium
TGTTTCTTCTTCTTTTCTTTCATGTCTAGCACGGTGAGAATTTCCCTGCCTTTATAAAATCCGCAGCTTGGGCATACGGTATGGGCTCAAACTTCTTTTTTGCAATGCGAACATACCGCGATATTCTTTGCGCGCAAGTGCAGATGCATTCTTCTTTGGCCTTGCCTGCCTTTTGACCTGCGGTTTTTTGGGACTGCCATATACGCAAAATATATCAGAGATTGCCGGCATTTGCAAGCCGCAGAGGCGAGAAGCTCATTCGGTGCACGGGGCTGGGGCCCAGAAGCTTGAGTTTTTCCAAATGCGCTTTCGTGCCGTATCCTTTGTGCTTTTGAAAACCATATTGCGGATATTGGGCATGATACGCATCCATAAGTTTATCCCGCGTCACCTTGGCAATAATCGAGGCGGCTGCGCAGGAAAAAACCTTTTGATCGCCTTTTACAACGGTAATTTGCGGCAGAGGCAGATCAATTTTCGAGTTTCCGTCTATGACCAGGATGCCGACATTGAGGCAGTATGTTCGCAGTTTTGCAGACAAGTCATGCACTGCCTGCGACATTGCCTGTTTTGTTGCCTGGAAAATATTCACCCGGTCAATATCTTTTTCAGAAACAATGCCGATTCCCCACGCAATATCCTGGTGCGTCTTTAAGATGCCGCAGAGAAACTCCCGCTGTTTTGGGGAGAGCATTTTGGAATCTCGCACCCCTGCAATGGCCTTGAATCTTGGCTTTACGCACAGGGCGCATGCAACCACGGGACCAGCTAAGGGTCCCCTTCCTGCCTCGTCAATTCCCGCAACAACCTTGAATCCCTGCTTCCAAAGTTTTCTTTCATGGGTCAGTCGCATGCGTTTAGTGTATCAGTCAAAGTGGATTTTTGGAATATAACAGGGTAGAATACTGCAATATGAGTTCCAAATTCACTCATCTGCACGTGCACTCCCATTATTCTTTGTTGGACGGATTGCCTAAAATCGGCCAGCTTGTTGACCGTGCAAAGGAGCTTGGCATGGATTCCTTGGCCCTTACCGACCACGGAAATATGTATGGCGCGGTTGAGTTCTACAAACAGGCAAAAGCCAAAGGCGTCAAACCCATTTTGTGGGGAGCGGTGGATATGGCGTTTGGGGGGTTAAATGATAAAAGGGCCGGAGTAGACGACACCATATACCATCTCATTCTGCTGGTGAAAAACGCAGAAGGATACCGGAATCTCGTGCAGTTGCTTACCAAAGCGCATCTTGACGGATACTATTACAAGCCCCGCATCGACGAAGAACTTTTGGCAAAGCATTCCTCGGGCCTTATCGGGCTTTCTTCGTGCCTGACCGGTAAAATTTCCCGGATGATTCTTTCAAAAAGGATGCAAGACGCAAAAGACGCCGCGTCAAACTACGAAAGGATTTTAGGAAAAGGGAATTTTTTCTTGGAGCTTCAGCGCCATGAGCATATTCCAGAGCAGGCCACGGTTGAAAAAGGTATTCTTGCGATTGCGAAAGAGACCGGCATTCCCCTAGTTGCTACCGCGGATTCCCATTATCTGGATCCGGAAGACGCGGAAGCGCAGGATGTATTAATGCTCATCAACACTGGAGCAAAAATAGAAGACAAAGAGCGCCTTACACTGAAGGCGGATGATTTTTCTTTAAAGAGCTCCGAGGCAATGGCAGAATTGTTCAACGATATCCCCCAAGCGCTGGAAAATACGCAAAAGATTGCCCAACTGTGCGATCTGGAGCTTCCTTTGGGCAAAACCATGCTGCCGTCTTTTCCACTGCCTGAAGGAAAAACCGCAAATGGCTACTTGCGCGAGCTCTCGCTTCAAGGACTGCAGGAACGAGCGCATCTTGCCCAATCTCAATCTGCAAAAGACCGGCTGGATTTTGAGCTTGGGGTTATTGAAAAAACGGGCTTTGCATCGTACTTTTTGATTGTGCAGGATTTTGTGCGCTGGGCAAAAGACAATCGCATTGTGGTGGGGCCAGGAAGAGGATCGGTGGGCGGTTCCTTGGTGGCCTATTTGCTGCGAATCACGAATATTGATCCTTTGAAATATAACTTGCTGTTTGAACGGTTTTTGAATCCAGAAAGGATATCGCTTCCTGATATTGACCTTGATTTCACTGATTTGCGGAGAGACGAGGTGATTGAATATGTGTCTGAAAAATACGGCCGCGACAAGGTGGCGCAGATCATTACATTTGGAACCATGGCCGCGAGAGCCGTGATTAGAGACGTGGGAAGAGCTTTGGGATACGAGTATTCCTACTGCGACAGGGTTGCAAAGATGATTCCTTTCCAGTTTACGCTTCAGGATTCGCTGGAAAAAGTAGATGAGTTCAAGGAGCTGTACCAAAACGACCCCAAAGCAAAAAAGCTGATTGACCTTGCAAAGAAACTCGAGGGGGTTGCGCGCCATGCGTCAACGCACGCGTGCGGAGTGGTGATCGCGCCTGAACCTTTGGACAATTTTACCCCCTTGCAGCATCCGTCGCAGACTGAAACAACCATTGTCACCCAATACGAGATGCACTCTATTGAAGATTTGGGCTTGCTGAAAATGGATTTTTTGGGGTTAAAAAACTTGAGCATCATTGAAGACACTCTGCGGAGAATCTATGCCATTCACGGGATGAATATCAATATTGAAGATGTGAATTTGGATGATCCGAAGGTGTTTAAAATTTTCCAAGAGGCAAACACGATAGGAATTTTTCAAGTGGAATGCCTTTCTGGAGATACTCTTGTTTCAAACACGACTTTAAAAAAACTGTATGAAGATAGAAATAAGAAGACACTTGAGGCGGTGTATGTTGATGAGGGTAAGATTCATAAGACACCAATTATTGATGTCGTGAAAAGTGGCAAAAAACAAATCTACACTCTGGTGGCTGAAAATGGTTGGTGCATTAAAGTAAGTAAAGATCACAATTTCTTTACGGACAAGGGCTGGAAGAAACTTGGTGATCTTGTTCTTGGCGACAGGGTATTAATGAAGAAAAAAGCAAAACATGAGATATATAATCTTTGTAGTACCTGCAATGTGCAAATTAGTGGGAAAAAAGAAGGGAAAAGCGAATTTTGCTACCGTTGTTCAGCAAGTTTTTATAAAAATCCCAGTAAAGAATTTTCGAAAGAGACTTCAAAAAAGATTTCAAGAGCATTAACTGGAAGATCACTTGAAGAATTATGGGGAAAAGAAAGAGCTGATAGATTTAAATCATTACAATCCCTTAGGAGCAAAGGCACTAATAATCCGATGTTTGGTAAGTCGCCACCTCACCGAAAAGGTGGATATAGAAAAGATATTGGTCATTATGTAAGATCAAATTGGGAAGCGGATTTTGCAAGAATTTTAAGATTGGAAAATATCAAATATCAGTATGAGCCCAAGACTTTTGCGTTGCACCGCGCTACCGGCGAGATTTTGCATTATACCCCAGATTTTTATGTGAAGTCGCTGAATACATTTTATGAGGTAAAAGGATGGATGCATGAGCTTGATGAAGAAAAAATACAGCTTTTTCAAGTTCAGTACCCGCAGTATAATTTTGTGCTCATAAATACAACGAAATTTGCAGAATTTGCCATGCAATACAAAGAACTTGTTGCGTGGGAATGTCCAAGAATTCCTTTTGATAAGGGATTTACCTTTGTTTCCGTAGAAAAAATACAATATTATGGCGAGGAGGAAACATACGATATTCAGATGAAATCTCCGGGCAATAATTTTGTGGCAAAAGGATTTGTAGTGCATAACAGCGACGGAATGCGGAGATACTTAAAAGAGCGCAAGCCCACGGCATTTGAGGATATTATCGCCAAGGTTTATAACGTACCTGTCCGAAAACTTCTT
>CAZWDJ010000059.1:0-3843 GCA_964632325.1 uncultured Candidatus Saccharibacteria bacterium
TCTCTGCTTGGCTTGGCACTGACAAGCGCTCTGCTCTTTGTGTACAAGCCAAATGCGCCCATAGCTGAAGTGCATTCTCTTCCCGCATACAGTTTTTACAAATCGGCGATACTTGAAGAAGCAAGCTCCAGGAACTCCAGCAAAGATCCTGACTGGTGGCTGGATTCGGGAGGAAGAATATATTTCCACAATGGCATTGCAAAAACCATCCAGGGAGCTCTGTTCAAGGATTCCTTGTGGCATGTTGCGTACAAAAGAACAAACCCCCGCGATACCGACCAAGGAACGCATCCCCAAAACATATTCCGCCTTACTACCAAGGGAACATGGATGAATTTCAAGGAACAAGCGTATTTTTACATCACCCAGCATAACCAAAGCTCCAGCCCATACCGAAATGAATCAAACGGCTTGTTCTTATTCAACCGGTACCAGAACAGCGACAATCTGTACTATACCGGCATCCGCGTTGACGGCGCTGCCGTGATTAAAAAGAAACAAAACGGAGCATACGCCACGCTTGCCTATGTGCCTGGCATTTTCAAGGGAGCATACGACCGAGATGCTTCTCCCAACCTCATAGACAAGAATACGTGGATAGGGCTAAAAAGCCATGTCCAAACGAATTTAGACGGTTCGGTGCAGATAAAGCTCTACATGGACAAGGGGAAAACAGGCACGTGGCTGCTCGTTGCCCAAGCCCTGGATATTCCCGGAATACACGGCTCCCCCATCACAAAAGCAGGATACGCTGGCATACGCACTGACTTTATGGATGTTTTGTTCCGGGGATTCCATATTGAAGGGATATAAAAAATCCTTGGCGTGTGCCAAGGATTAACAGAGGTAGAGAATGAAATTCCCATTGACAAAGGTCAAATGCACATCCCGCAGCCCAGTTTGAAAACTGTCAGATGTGTTGATCCCGTGAAATTCCCGCTTATCATCTACTACCCTAATGAATGTTGTAAACACTACCGGCAATGTTTGGGGAGGAGCGTTTCGCTCGTTAGCTAGCCTGACCTCCAGCATAAAAGGTCTGCGTTCCTCCTGTATCATGTGATCCAAAATCTGCTTCCAGTCAACCGGCGTCAAGAGCATCAAAGGAACTTGCATGCCTGCCTCCTTTGCAGTTTCTACCCGTATCCTGAAGGCAAAGCCAGCTTCTTGTCAAGCAAGCTACAGTTCCACAAATTGATAGTTCTCAAACGCAGCATCCATGAAATCGGTTCTGATCCCTCCGTATCCTGCGCTCGTAATAGGGTTCCTCGTGTCTGTTGCCTGCGCAACAAGCTCCCAGGACCCTGTCCATCCCTTGTCAATATACAAACGAATGGTCAAAGAACCGTCTGCGTTGTTTTGAGTTTCACTTTTTATTCCAATCCATTTATTTTTGGGAAGAAGATTGGGATTGCTTGTCCTGTCATACGTTCCAGGGTACACGCCTTTCACGTATGAAAGCGTTGTATATGCTCCGTTCTGCTTTTTCTTGATGACTGCCGCTCCGTCAACCCTTACTCCCGCGTAGTACAGATTGTTTCCGTCTTGATAGCGGTTCAACAGCAATATGCCGTTTGACGCATTGCGGTTGGAGCTTTGGCTAAGGTTGTCTTTTGCCACCAAAAAGAACGCCTCTTGGCTTGCGTTCTGCCATTTGGATTTCCCGATCAATCGGAAAATATTCTGCGGATGATACCCCTGATCCGTATCTGCAGGATTATTTTTTGCGTACAGCACTCTCCAAGGATCTAAAAAAGGAAGACTCCCCTGCTGCGTATGGCCTCTGCCAGCATAAATATCTAAGTATGCCCCTGAATTCACCCACCAGTACGGGCTAGAGCTTGCAAACAAAGAAGAAGCTTCTTGAAGCTTGCCTGGGAAGTTAAAGCTATAAAAATAGGTGGACAACGCAGAAAGAGGAGCTGCGGTTGTTGCCATAACAATAGCCATGCACAAAAAAACAGCTACGCACAAAAAAAAGACTTGGAATTTTGACATGTGTTTTCACTGTAAATACCAAAACAGCAATGTCAAGTATAACTATGGATGTTCTTTCGCGCGCGCAGAGCTTTCTGGATGTTTTGCCTCCTGGCGCGGATCTGCGCAGGGGTCGGCTTTTCAGACTCTGGAACATTTCTCTTTACCCTTGCTTCAAACACATCTCCTTTCACGTGCCTGATTTTGCTTGAAAGCGCTTTCAATACTTTTTTTGTCACCGGCTCGTCTATGACCAGCGTATTCCCTTCCACATGGGCATCGCTTTTCTTGATAAGCCAAGATTTTGTATCCCAGCTTCCGCTGGACCGTTTTCCCGCAAGGCGTTTGGTATGGCCAGGACGCCCTACATCATGCGTGCGAAAGGTGACAAACTTTTCCCGCGGCCTGACTTCAATGCGAAAATACTCTCCCTGTCCTGCGCCCGGCTTCTGCCTTTTTCTTTGTGCAAAAGTAGCCATATCGTTGAAATAAAGTGCGTTTCCTATATACAAGACGGAAAGACAAACATGCCCTTACAAGAGAAAAAGAACATGCAAGATTTTCTCAACAGTTCCCGTCTCTATTAGCATGAACTTCTTCTCCAAACGCATATGGCTTGCCCTCGGGGGCTGCCTCTTCTTTTTTTCTGCGATTCCTTTCTTTACGCACGCTGAAAATGAAAATCTCATCTTAAACCCAGAGCTTGAAATTCAAGGATCCTCTGGAAACCCTCAAGACTGGTATAAAGGCAGATGGGGAGATAATACCGCCTCCTTCTATTACCCGGTACCAGGACTTGACGGCACGTACGCCTCAAGCGTAGCATTTGCCGCAAACACCAAAGGGGACGCAAAGTGGGCATTCAAAGACGTACCGGTAATTCCAGGCAAAGAATACGAGTTTTCAAACTGGTACAAAGCAGACGTACCGACTTTCATCACCCTCCAATACCAAAAACAAGACGGATCTTTTGCATATCAAGATATTTCTTTTCCCCAGCCAACAGAAGAATTCGCCAATATCCAGGCAAGATTTATAGTCCCTCCAGACGTGCAATCGGTGACAGTATTCCATCTCATCAACCAATCAGGAACGCTTACCGTTGACAATTATTCTTTGAAGGAAATTGAAATACCGGAAGCTCCAGACAATGTGATCAAAAATCCTTCGTTTGAGTGGCAAGCTTCCTCCAGCATGCCGCAGGAATGGTTTAAAGGAAGATGGGGCGTAAACACTGCTTTATTCACATATCCTGTTTCAGGGCACACAGGGCAAAAGGCGGCAAAGGTAGAAATGAGCCAGTACGTTTCGGGAGACGCCAAATGGTATTTTCTCGAGATTCCCGTGTCTGAAAAAACATACTTTGCCTTTTCTGACTTTTACCGAAGCGATGTCAAAACCTACGTGACCGTGCAATTCAAGCATACGAACGGCTCCTATTCATACCAAGACCTGGGCGCTCTTGCGCCTTCTGAACAATGGCAGGAATTTTCCATGCCCTTTTCCACGCCCAACAACGCAGCTTCCTTTACCGTATTCCACGTCATCAAAGGAGTCGGCTTTCTTGAAGTGGATGACTTTACTCTTGCAAAAGTCCCGCAAAATCCCATGAAGTTTGCGCAGGGATTGGTATCGCTCAATTTTGACGACGGATCAAAATCAGCGTACCAAAACGCAATCCCCATTCTCAACCAAGCAGGATTCAAAAGCGACCAGTTCATCGTAAGCGCATATACAGGCCAAGCATTCCCCGCGTATGCCAATACCCAAGAAATGCTTGCGATGCAGGAACAAGGTCATGTCATTGGCGCCCATACCAGAACCCATGCAGACCTTACCAAACTTTCGCCAGACGAGGCACGAGCA
>CAZWDJ010000060.1:0-3702 GCA_964632325.1 uncultured Candidatus Saccharibacteria bacterium
TCTCCTCCATCTGCGGCTTCTGCATCCAAAGCAAGTGCCATCTGTCGTATTTCCGCAACTCTCTTTGCGTCTCTTGACCGAGCACGCACAGGACCCAACGCAACCAATATAACAGATGACAGCATCCCAATCACCGCAATCACCACAAGCAGCTCAATAAGCGTAAACCCAGCACCACTTTTTTTCTTTACCTCGCGAACAGAGGTGGTGTTCTGGCTAAACCCCGCATCACTGTGATGCTGGGCAAACCCTTTTTTTTGTTTTTTTATCATACAAAACATACATTTCTTCGCTCGACCTTTGCAATGAATTGCTTATCATTGAAGACCTTCATACAGTATACAACAAGACAAGAAAGCCATGCAATAGCAGAAATTCACTGAATAGACAAATTCTGGTAAATGGGCATCAAAATGGCTGCCATCATGCCTCCCACCAATATTCCAAGCACGGCAATCAGCGTTGGCTCAAGCAAACTCAAGAATGCCTGCACGCTGTTTGCAACTTCTTTTTGGTAAAACTCCACGATATACAGCATGGTCTCGTCCAAGGTTCCTGATTTTTCTCCAACATGCATCATCT
Source organism: uncultured Candidatus Saccharibacteria bacterium (assembly GCA_964632325.1). Classification (GTDB taxonomy): domain Bacteria; phylum Patescibacteriota; class Minisyncoccia; order Minisyncoccales; family UBA10102; genus JACOVZ01. The sequence continues at coordinate 583 of CAZWDJ010000060.1, forward strand.
GCGTAAACAGCGGAGGAAATTCCTGCGGATATTTCGCAAGCACTTGGCTGATAGGGTCTCCTTTTTTCACCGCCTCCTTTGCTTCTTCCACGATTGCCCTGTATACGTAATTTCCCAAAACATCCTGCGTGATTTCCAATGCTTGCACAATAGGAATGCCTCCCGCAATAAGAGTGGAAAGGTTTTCTGCGAATCGCGCAAGGAATACCATGCGCAAAAGCTGTCCTAACCCCGGGATTTTCAACACCAGCTGATCAAACATTTTCTTGCCTTCTTGCGTGCGCGCATACCGGGCAATGCCAAACACAAAAGCAAATATCCCGATAGGCACGGTCCACCACCATGTTCTCATGTAGTCAGACAAGCCGATGACGATCTTGGTTGGCAAAGGAAGCTCTGTCACTCCTTCCAGGATTTTCACGAGGTTGGGAACTACAAATGTCATCATCAGCATCAAAACCAAAATGCTCCCCGCAATGACAAACGCGGGATACGTCAAAGCCCCTTTGATTCTGCTTGAAAGCTGGTATTCCCGCTCTTCATGCTCTGCCAAAGATTCAAACACTTTGGAAAGGGATCCTGAACTTTCTCCGCTTTTGATCATGCTGACAAAATACGGGGAAAACACATTGGGAAACTTTGCTATGGCGCTTGATAAAGGAGTGCCTGCCTCAACATCTTCTGACATTTCCGTGATTTTTTCCCTGAAGCTCGCGTTCTTTGTTTGCAGAGCAAGAGTATTCAACGACTCAATGAGCGGAACCTGGGATTTGAACATAATGGCAAGCTGGCGGGAAAACAGCATGACTTCTTTTCTTGACACTTTGTCGAAAAACGCGATGCGCTTGGTATAAAAGGGCTGGTTTTTTTCTTCTTCAAGAAGCGTTACGTACAAACCGTTTTTCGCAAGCACCTGCAAAGCTGCTTCCCTTGAAGAAGCTTCCAGCACCCCTGCTTGCGTTTGGCCTTTTTGATCCCGTGCCTGGTAATTGAATTTCATTCTTTTCCTACCTCACCAGATTGCGCAATTCCGCAGGATTCAAAGAATATGAAAGCGCGTGTTCAAGAGAGATTTCTTTGTCCCTAACCAGATTTGCCAAGCTCCTGTCTAAAGACACCATGCCTGCTTCTCCGGACGTTTCAATAACCAAAGGAATCTCATGCACCTTATTTTCGCGAATAAGGTTTGCAACAGCAGGAGTGGTCAGCATGACCTCGCACGCGGGGATCAATCCTCCTTTCATGCGGGGCAGTAAGCGCTGGGACACTACGCCAAGCAAAGCTGTGGAAAGCTGGGATCTCACCTGTATCTGCTGTTCTGGGGCAAAAGAATCCACAATGCGGTGAATGGTTTGCGAAGCAGAATTGGTATGCAAAGTGGCAAACACCAAATGGCCTGTTTCAGCCGCGGTAATGGCGGTTGCCATGGTTTCTGCGTCCCGCATTTCTCCCACCATGATGACGTCTGGATCCTGCCTGAACGTGGCGCGAAGGGCGCTGGCAAACGTCAAAGCATCCTGGCCAATCTCCCTCTGGTCTACGACTGCCTTGTCGTCTTCAAAAATATATTCAATCGGGTCTTCAATGGTAATGATGTGGTCGCTCCTTGTATGGTTGATTTCGTCAATCACTGCGGCCAATGTTGTTGACTTTCCGTGGCTGGAAGGCCCGGTCAAAACAACGAATCCCTGCGTTGCTTTTGCAAACTCATGTATGACCATGGGAAGATTCAGCTCTTCCACAGTGCGAATGGTAGGGGAAATCAATCTGAATGCCGCGCTCAACGTTCCTCTCTGATAAAAGATATTGACTCTGAACCTGCTTTTTTCCTGGAATGCGTACGAAAAATCCACGTCCCGCTCCTTTTTCAAGCGCTCCTGCTGTTCCTCGTTCATCAGGGGCATAAGCATAGAATCGGTATCTTCTCCTTGAAATGCTTTTTTCTTGACCAGCGGGACAAGATCCCCTGAAATGCGCAATATGGGGGGCTGACCCACGGAAATATGAAGGTCAGACGCTTTTTCCGCGACTGCCAGCTCAAGCAATTCTCCAATAGTTGATGATGTGGCCATAACGAATAAATACGGATATATTACACCAATACTACACGGATACTGTTGAAAGTTCAATCTCCGTAATCCTCTGTCACGCGCAAAATCTCTTCAATGGTGGTAAGCCCGTCTATCACTTTCATAACGCCGTCTTGGCGCATGGTCACCATGCCCTGCCTGGCAGCTTCCTTGGCAATCACTGCTTCAGACGGCTCTTCCAATACAACCTTTGCAAGCTCCTCTGTCATGTTCAACGCTTCAAAAATGCCTATCCGCCCCGTGTATCCTGAAGAGGAGCACTGCCTGCACCCTTTTGCCTTGTATATGAAAAGATCTTTTTGCTTGAGCAAGGGTTCCACGCGCTTTTTGATATCCACAGGCAGCTGCGATACATCTTTGATCATAAGCGCGAGAATTTCCGGAGCCGGCTTTGTTTTTTCTTTGCACGCATCGCACAGCTTCCTTACCAGCCGCTGGGACACTGCCAAAATCAGCGTGGTGGGAATCAAGTACCTGTCTATTCCCATGTCCAACAAGCGCGGTATCACTCCCAAAGCATTATTGGTATGAAGCGTAGACAACACAATATGTCCGGTCAATGCCGAATGAATGACAAGATTGGCAGTTTCTTTATCACGCACTTCTCCTATGAGCATGATGTCAGGGTCCTGGCGCAGAATCTCTCTCAAACCCGAAGCAAAGTCATATCCTATTTCAGGCCGCACCTGCGACTGGTTCACTCCTTCCATCATGTATTCAACCGGGTCTTCCAAGCTCACGATATTCACCCCCTCTTTATTCAGCACCTGCAGCATGGCGTACAACGTCGTGCTTTTTCCAGATCCAGTGGGACCTGTTGAAAGAATCAATCCATAGGGCTTTTTGAGCGCTTCCCGCAGTTTTTTAAGCGCATGCTCCCTAAAACCCAAATCCTCAAAGCTTTTCAAGCCCCTTGAAGGATCCAGAACCCGCAAGGCCACTTTTTCCCCCAGGGCCGTGGGAAACGTAGACACCCTGAAATCTATCTGCTTGCCGTCAATGGCAGTGGAAAACCTGCCGTCTTGGGGAA
>CAZWDJ010000061.1:0-3692 GCA_964632325.1 uncultured Candidatus Saccharibacteria bacterium
TTTTGGAGGTGACAGCTACAACCGTATTCTCCTGCAAGGGCGGAAGAAATTCATCCAAAATCAAAAACAGGTCTTTGTCTTTTCCCGGCAGTATTTTCCGAGTTTTCACCGCAGTCACTTTCATTGTTCAGATTATATACAATTTCTCCTAACTATTCTAGAATATGGGAATATGTTTCTCATCCCCATCGTTATTATCCTCGGCATCATTCTGTTCTCTTTCGCGGGAGATATCGTAAAAAATCTGGATCTTGGCATTCCTGCTCTTTTCTCATCTGAACCAGCGCCTCTTGAAGAAGCAAAAGAAGAAAAGGAAACCAAGGCGCCTGCTCCTCATACTCCTTCTCCTACGCCTGCCCCTTCTCGCGCCCCTCCCCCGGCTCCTTTGACGCCTCCAAGCGCGCCACTGCCACCAAGCACCAATTCTCCGTATTACCAAAAGGTAAAGATCTCAAGCGTACAGGCAACAACGCAAAACAGATCAGCTTCCATTACCTTGCGATCAAACATGCAAGCGCAGGAAGCAATTTCCATTACCGGCTGGAGAGTAAAGAGCACGTGGTCAGGAGAATTCACCATTCCCCACGCCTTTTCCTATTACCATCCCTCGCTTTCCCTTCCACCCAAAGAACCTATTGTCATGAAGCAGTCTGGCAAAGCGTATCTGCTTGGCCAGGCAAGTCCGCTTGGCAGGGGCGCGAACTTCAAAACCAACGCGTGCTTCGGTTATTTGAAAAAATACTATCCAGCGCTTCCTGGATCATATTCCTGTTCCCAGAACAAGCCAAAGCTGGAGGATATAAAGCACCTTACTCCGCTGTGCCAAGAGTTTATTCTGAAAAAGATCAACTACGGCTCATGCATTGCTCCTGATTACTCAAAGGATCCTGCCGTTGCCACCAATACCCAGTGCATTGACTTTATCAATTCCATAGGAACGTTCACCTATGAAGCATGCTATCAGAAACGGTACCAGGAGCAGAATTTTCTTTCTCCAGACTGGCACGTGTACATGGACGCCTCGTTCGGCCATCCGCTTCACGACGCAGTCTACCTATATGACCAAAACGGCCTCTTGGTTGATACCTATCTCTACTAATTCTCTATATATTACAACCGACCTCGGCCGATGTCCCTTCGTATCTTTGAGAAAAGATTTTCAAAGAAAAATAGGTTATGCCATGTGGCAAGATAGTATCCAAGAAGCTCCCGCTCTTTGAACAAGTGGTGCAGAAAAGAAAGTGAAAAGTTTTTGCACGCGTAGCACGAGCATCCTTTCTGGATAGGGCTTGGATCTTTTGCGTATTTTGACTTCGCAAGATCCAGCCGCTCTGCTTTTTCCCTCCGCTGCTGGAATACGATCCCGTTTCTTGCCAAGCGAGTGGGCTCCACGCAGTCAAACGTATCAATGCCAAGCACGACAAGATCCAGGATATCCTCTGCTCTCCCAACTCCCAGCAAGTGCCTGGGCAATTCTGGAGGAGTATGGGGCAAGGCCCAGCTGACTTGATCACGCATCTGCTTTTTTGTTTCCCCAACAGACACTCCCCCAATAGCAATGCCATCTACATCCTGCGCAGAAACAAACTGCGCAGATGCTGTGCGTAAATCCTTGAATTGGCCGCCCTGGATGATTCCATACAATCTCTGATCCTTTCTCTGTTTTGCCTCAATGCATCTCTTGAGCCACCGGTGGGTCCTTTCTGTGGCGCTTTTGGTATATTCATGGCTGGCGCCTGCGGGGATGCACTCATCAAAAGCCATGAGCAGATCAGCCCCTATTTTTTCTTGGTTTTTCATGGAAACTTCAGGGGAAAACCAGAATTCCCTGCCATCTGTTGGAGATCTAAAACGCACCCCGTCTTCTTCTATACGTACCAAGGGAACTTCTGTTCCCTCTCTCGTCCTTGCTTTTTTGTTTGCCAAAGAAAACACCTGGAATCCTGCCGAATCGCTCATCAAAGGAATAGGAAGTTTTGCGTATTCGTGGATGCCTCCCATATCTTCAATCGCTTGGACCCCGGGATGCAATGCCAGATGAAACGTGTTCACAAACGCAACCTGGATTCCAATATCCCGTATTTCTTTTGGCGGAATGGTTTTCAGAGTTCCTTTTGTCGCAACAGGAACAAAAGCAGGCGTATGGATATCTCCATGCTTTGTATGAATAACTCCAAGCCGCGCTTTGGACTTTTTGCTTTGTTTTTCAATTTCAAAGAATTTCATCGCAGTTCTACTCTATCTCCAATAGACACGAGATGGTCTTTGGCCCAAAAAGCATTTACTTCCAACACATACTGGATAGGTACAGAAGGAGAAAATGTTTCTGGAAAAGAATCCAAAGCAGCATTGGAAGTGATTTCTGCTATTCTCCAATCGCTCGTGATCCAGATAATATCAATGGAAAACTGCATGTCTTTCATCCAAAAAGACGGCTGTAAGGGTTGGTCATACCAAAACAGCATGCCTGCGCTCCCCTTCAAAGCAGGTCTTCCCGAAAGCCCTTTTTGCATGCCTTCTTGCGTGCGCACGATTTCTACTGCGATGCGATTGTTTCGTATTATCACCACGTCTTCCTGCGTAAGAGTAAACGCAGCAACTGCCAGAACTCCCACTGCCGCGAAAGCAAGAGCCGCCTTACCCGTGTTTGATTTCCACCACATCCCCGTCTTGAATTACGTATTCCTTGCCTTCGGTGCGCATCCATGCTTTTGACTGCGCTTCGGCAAAACTTCCCGCTTCAAGCAATTTGTCCCATGGTATTACGTCTGCGCGGATGAACTTTGCTTCAAAATCGCTATGGATGACTCCTGCTGCTTTGGGAGCCAATGTCCCCTTTTCAACAGTCCATGCCCTGGTTTCGTCAAGCCCTGTAGTGAGAAAGGTGATAAGATTCAGAGTTTCGTATGCTCTTTTGGTAATATCGGGAAGTTTGGAAGAAAAGCCAAATTCCTTTCTCTCTTCTTCGCTCAATTCTGCCATGTCAAATTCTTCCCGTACATCAACGGTGACGTACGAAGCTTTCAATCCTCTGATCTTTTGGAGTAAGGATTCTGAAACTTGCCCATTGGTTGAATTTAAAAGATAAATGACCGGCTTTGCAGAAAGCAATCCAAGTTCTTGGAATACTGGTTTTGCTTCGGGATGGTCTTGTCCGTACGCAAAAGCTAAAATTCCCTGGTCAAGAGCGGTTTTGTACGCTTTGAGGATTTCCAGAGCAATAATTGATTCTTTTTTGCCGCCCTTTGCCTCTTTTTCCAGACTCTCCGAGCGTTTATTCACTGTTTCCATGTCTTTGAGCAGAAGTTCCGTATTCACCGTATCAATATCCCGCATAGGATCTACGCCCTGCTCAACATGAATGATATCTGCATTTTCAAAGCATCTAACGACCTGCAGAATGGCAGACGTCTCCCTGATATTAGCTAAGAACTGATTTCCCAGGCCTTCGCCTTTTGAAGCTCCTTTTACCAGGCCTGCGATATCAACAAACTCCACAACCGCGGGAATCTTTTTCTCTGACTTAAAAAGCGCGGCAAGCTTGTCTACCCGTTCGTCCGGAACCTGAACTACGCCCACGTTAGGGTCAATAGTACAAAACGGATAGTTTGCAATATCCACTTGCTTTTTTGTGAGAGTCTGGAACAACGTTGATTTCCCCACATTTGGCAGCCCCACAATCCCTACAGATA
>CAZWDJ010000062.1:0-3648 GCA_964632325.1 uncultured Candidatus Saccharibacteria bacterium
TGGGGCCGCCTGCACGTTTTTAATGGCATTTTCATCAGAGCCAGAAAGGAAATACACCTCTTTGCCCTGGGAACGCTGATATCTTGCGATTACGTCTGCCTGCACAAATTCAAGCGCATGGCCGATATGGGGAGCAGCATTCACATAGGGAATAGATGTTGTGATATAAAACTTATTCATGGGTATTTTTGTAGCACAGATTCCTAGGTTTTCCAATGAACCACTAGGACAAATTCTCCTTTTTGGACATCGTTTTCAATCATGCCTTTCACTTCTTCAATAGTTCCTCGGTATATGGTTTCAAATTTCTTGGTCAGCTCTCTCCCCACAATCAATATTCCTTCTTTCTTCTGATCTAATAATGCCTGAAGGGTTTTCCCGATGCGGTGCGAAGATTCATACAATACGACAGGATGCAAAGATTGCGCAACTTCAGCAAAAAACTTGTTTCTTTTGTTCTTGTGGGGCGGATACCCCAGGAACAAAAACTTGTCCATGGGAATGCCGGCAATACTCGCCAAGGCAATCAGGGCAGAAGAGCCGGGAATGGGCACGATAGGAATATTTTTATCTCTCTGCAGTAAAAAAGAAACAAGCTCGTTGCCTGGATCTGAAATACCGGGAGTTCCCGCATCGGTTACCAATGCAAGATTCTTTCCTTCGGACAGCAGCGCAAAAACCTTTTGCATTACTGCCAGAGAACTATGCTGGTGATAACTCACGGTGGGAACCATGATTTCGTAATGAGAAAGAAGCTTTTTGGTCACCCTGGTATCTTCGCACAGCACAACATCCACGCTTTTTAACGTTTCCAGAACGCGCAAAGAAATGTCCTTTAAATTGCCGATAGGCGTGGCAACAACGTATAAGATTCCCATAGTTCGTGAAAGCATAAAATTACTTGATTTTCTTTGCGCTTTACCCCACATTTCGCCGCTGCTCAACGTGGGCACCTACGCGTCTGCAGAAGAATCAAGTAATCCTATGCTTATATTCCTGCTACGCTTTCTTCTTTGCGCTTTTTTAAGAAATCGCGAATGAACTCCGCAAGGATTCCAGCGAGAGGAATCGCAAGCAACGCTCCCATAATGCCCCACAGCTCTCCCCCAATAGCAAGGGCAATAAGCACGATGACCGGAGAAATCCCAACGAATTTTTTGGTAAGCAAAGGAGTCAAGATATTGCTTTCAAGCTGCTGTATCAAAACGAAGGCAACCAATACCAGCACTGCTTTCGTTACATCGTCCAAGGCAACAAGCAATGCGATTGCGGCTCCCGAGACCAGAGGGCCGATCAAGGGGATAAAATTAGAAATCCCGGCAAGGAATCCAAGAGAATACGGGTATTCCACGCCAAACAGCAAAAGGGAAACTGCAGTGGCAATACCCACGAACAAAGACCCTACGACCCTGGATATAAACCAGGCAGAAACCTTTTTCTGGGACTTTGCCCATATGGTCAGGGCAAACGTTTCATACTTCTTTGGAAACAGCATGGTAATCATTCGCTCTATGGATTTTTCTTCCAGAGAAAGAAAGATCGCGATGCTCAAAACAAACATGGTGGAAAACATGCCTCCGAAAATTGCGAACAGCGCCGAGAAAAAGTTTGACGCAAAGCGTTCCACTCCCCCGCTTACCGTATTAAAAAAGCTTTGCGCGTCGGAAAACCCAGTGACGCCCAATCCTTCCAGGGGCGGAGCTACTGCTTCAAGGTATTCAGGAAACAGCCGAGAAAACCGCTGGATTTCACTCACAAAGAAAGGAGCTATGGAATATATGGAAAACGCGATCACGCCAAACACCAGCAGATACATGCCCACGGTTCCCACAACCCTCGGAATGCGCTTTTGCTGCAAAAAATCAATGACCGGGTTGAATAGCAAAGAGATAATGACCCCGAACACAACCCATACCAAAATATCCTTGGTCAAAAAGAAGAGGTACAAAAGAAGCGCTGTTAAAGACAGTTTTACGATCGTGCCCCAGGAAATGTCCAGTTTTTGCTCGCTTGGCGGCATAAATTTAGGATATGAGGCGTTCAAGATGAACGCTGTCTTTACTAGGGCCAAGAATGGCGAGATTCATCTTATGCGGCAAGAACAGCTCTTGCGCAACTCTCCTGACATCTTCAGCCCGCACTTTAGCTATTGTAGCATGAACCTGGCTTGGAGTTAAAAACTTTTTTTCCAAAAGCTCCTGCATCCCAAAGAAAGAAGCTTTGGCTTCTGACGATTCCAGTCCCAGCTCCATGCTTCCTTTCATGTGGTCTTTGGCTTTTTTAAGCTCTTTGTCAGACACTTTTACCTTGGCGATTTTCTTGTATTCTTTCATAATCGCGCGTATCGCAATTTCAGTTTTTGCGTGGGGAACCCCCGCCATGGTCACTAAATGCCCGGTGTCTGTATCGTTTTCGCTTGAGGTACGAATGTCATACGCAATGCCCAGTTTTTCCCGCACTTCAAGAAAGAGGCGGGAACTCATCATCCCCCCAAGCAATGTCGCAAGCACGTCTTGCGCGTATCTGGCAGGATGGGACAAGTCATACCCCTTCACTCCCAAGGCAATGCGCGTTTGGTCTGTTTTCTTTTCTTCTACCAGCACATTGGGCTTTTCCTGGGTGTCTCTTACGCGAGATTTGTCTTTGAACGCAGATGTTTTCATGTTCCCAAACAATTTTCCCACGCTCTTGATGGTGCGCTGCTCGTCAATGCGCCCTGCAACGCATACCACGGTATTCAAAGACACATATTGGCTTTGCATGTATGCAAGAAGGCCTTTTCTGGTAAGGGAAGAAACGGTTTCTGGAGATCCTGCGATGTTCCATCCTGCAGGCTGGTCTCCATACAGCATTTTCTGCCACAAGTCTTCAATCCTGCGCATGGGATTGTCTTTGTAGATATTGATCTCCTCAATCACCACGCCCTTTTCTTTTTGGATTTCTTTTGAAGGAAACAGCGAATTAAAAAAGATGTCTGAAACCAAATCCAACGCCACGTTCACATGCTCATATTCAACTTTCACGAAATATCCGGTATATTCGGTGCTGGTGAAAGCGTTAAACGCCCCTCCTACCTCGTCTATGGTTTCTACCACCTCAACGGGCGTAGGCCTTTTTTTGGTGCCTTTGAAAAACATGTGCTCTAAAAAATGGGAGATGCCGTTTTGCTCTTTTGTTTCATATTTGGAGCCGGTTGCAACCAACACCAAAACTGTGACAGCTTTGGTGTCTTGGTGGGGTATAGTCAGAACACGCACTCCATTCTTAAGCGTTGTTTTTGTAATCATGCAGTTTTTGCGCGATAACAGTTTCCAAGTCTTTTATCTTTACTCTATCCTGCTTCATCGTATCTCTATCTCGAAGGGTGACGTCTTTTTGCTTTGGCGTGTCAAAATCCACGGTGACTACAAAGGGCGTTCCGATCTCATCCTGCCTCCGGTATCTCTTTCCAATACTCTGCGTTTCATCGTATTCGCACGTAAAACTCTTTGCCAGTTGTTCATACACGGGTTTGGCAATTGTTGTCAACTCCTCTTTTTTGGAAAGCGGAAGCACTGCAACCTTTACCGGAGCCAGCCAAAAAGGAAATTTCATGACCGTTCGCGTTGCCTCTTGGCCTTCTTCTGCCGTAGGAACTTCTTCTTCGTG
>CAZWDJ010000063.1:0-3565 GCA_964632325.1 uncultured Candidatus Saccharibacteria bacterium
GAGTTCAGGACGTGTGCTCTTCCGATCTGAAGAAAGGTTATAGATCCTCCTCCTCTTTCAGGATTGCCCCAAAAGCTGAAGTTCGGGTCAAATGAAAACACAGAAGCAAGAAGAAAGGCGCAAAACAGCCCTGCTAAAAGGAAAAGGCCGATTTTTGCGCCCTGGATTCTTTGCCGCACACGAGCAATGATTTCAAGGCGATCATGGGCAAAAGAAATCAAAAGGAGCAGAAAGAGGATAGCAGAGAGGATGACTCTAAACGTTATAGACTTTCCCCATTCAGGAGGGGAAAACCAGGGCGGAAGATTGACGAGCGGCAAGAGAAGGATAAAGAAAACAAGAGAAGTAAGATACCATTGTGGAAGTTTTACCACAACACCGAGCGCATCCCGCACTTTTTGTCTTGAGAGATACCAAATGAGTAAGCAGTAGACTATGAGAAGAGGTATGAGTATATAGAGACTCCGAGGAGGGGAGTGAAAAGGGAGGACTAAGATGAAAGACATTCCAATCGTATACCAGGAGGAAAGAAATGTAATCCACCAGCCAAATCTATGAGCTTTGAAGAGGAATATTGCCCCAGAAAAGTAAAGAATTCCAGATAGCCCAGCGAGTAGTAATACTTGCCATGGCGGAGCATCTTTAAACTTTACAATAAAGAATAGGGGAGGGGCAAGGAATGCAAGAATACCCCCCAATGCCATATATATTGCTAGCACTTTTATTCCTATTGGAAGTTTTTGTTTGTTCATATTCTGGAGGTTGTTTTTCATACCTTTCTATGGTATACAATTCCTATTGGCATGTCCAAAAAACACAAAGCAGTGATCCTGGCGGGAGGCAAAGGGACCAGGTTGTATCCCATCACTAAATCCATTCCTAAACCCCTTTTGCCAATCGGGAAAAAACCCATGGTAAACTACCTGGTTGATTTGTTTTCCAGCCAAGGGATTCAGGATATTTGCCTTTTGATACCCAAGGATTTCGCAGAGGAGTTTGATTGGTGGAAAAAGCGATACTATCCAAGTTCAAGCATCGTATTTTTTGAAGAACAAGAGCCGCTGGGAACATTTGGGGGGCTTTCTCTCGCAAAGGAGTGGATAGGGGGCAATCCATTTTTCCTTTCCAATGGCGATGAAATCAAGGAAGTTAAACTCCAAGATATGATTTCGTTCCATGAGCAGGCAGGGGGAGTTGGAACCTTGGGATTGGTTTCAGTGGAAAACCCTCAAGAGTACGGCGTAGTCGTGTGCAACGAGCGGCAGAAAGTGGAGGAGTTTCTTGAAAAGCCCCAGAATCCTCCCTCAAATTTCATCAATTCGGGGCTGTATCTGCTGAACCCCGATATTTTTGCGTATCACCCAGGCCCCGTATTTTCCATGATTGAAAAGGAAATCTTTCCTGTGCTTGCGAAAGAAGGCAAACTGTTCGCATTTCAAGGCATGAAGGCGTGGATGGACTGCGGAACATGGGAACGGTATGAGAAAGCTTTGAAAGAATTAGAAAGCAATGCGTTATAAGCAGGTAATCGTAACGGGATGAAAGTACTAGTCACAGGAGGCGCAGGGTTTATCGCAAGCCATATTGTTGATGAGCTTGTAAGAAAAAAGCACAAGGTTGTTGTGCTGGATAATTTATCTACGGGCAGGAAAGCGAACGTGAACACGCAAGCGGTTTTCTATAAAGCAGATATCCGAAGCCCGCAGATCAGAAACATTTTCAGCAAAGAAAAGCCCCAAGCCGTATTCCATTACGCGGCCCAGATTGATATTAGAAGGTCAGTAAAAGATCCCGCAGAGGATGCCTCGGTCAATATAGAAGGGTCTTTGAACGTGTTGGAAAACTGCAGAAGTTTTAGAGTTGGCAAGATTATCTTTGCTTCCTCCGGAGGGGCGATATATGGAGACGCAGAAACTATTCCCACGGCAGAGGGGAGTTCTGTTGTTCCCGGTTCTCCATACGCGATTGCCAAAGCAAGCGTAGAGCAGTACCTGCAGTACTACAGAAGCGTGTTTCAGCTGCCTTTCGCGGTTTTGAGGTTTGCGAATGTGTACGGTCCTCGCCAGAATTCAAAAGGGGAGGCAGGAGTAGTCGCCATATTTGCAGACGCAATGCTCCAGGGCAAAAGGCCGGTCATTTTTGGATCAGGTTCGCAAACCCGAGATTTTTTGTATGTTCAAGATGCAGTGGATGCGAGCATTGCCGTTCTTGGAAAGGGAGTAGAGGGGGTATTTAACGTAGGGACGGGAAAGGAAACTTCAGTAAATGAGATATTCAAGCAGTTGAAAATTCTTATAGGATTCCCAGAAAAAGAAGTGAGAGCAGAGGCAAAGAAAGGAGAAGTGCAAAGATCATGCCTTGATGCAGAAAAAATACGGAAGGTTTTGCGGTGGAAACCTGCATACACTTTGAAGCAAGGGCTGAAAAAAACAGTAGAAAGTTTCCAATGATTGCTTTCCTTAAAAAGATATTCAGAAAAAGCGCGCTTGCGAAAAGAGTATACGCGCGGGTTCTTTTTGTGTCTGCGCTCGTAAAGAACAATCCAACGAATTTTGAAAAGATTTCGGTTTTCCTGCGCGTATTGCCGTATACCATGGTAGAGTACAGGGGCGTGAACAACGTATATGAGCTGGCTCAAGACGCTGTAAAAAGTGGCATTCGCGGAGCTTTCGTGGAATGCGGAGTGTGGAAAGGAGGGGTGGCGGGAGTAATGGGGTATGTCGCAAAGAAAGAAGAGAAAGGACGACTTACCTGGCTTTTTGATTCGTTTGAAGGGCTTCCCGAACCTACGTCAAAAGACGGAGATACCGCTATTGAGTATTCAGGGAAAAAATATTCTGGGAAACTTGTTTCTATCCAAAAATGCGTTGGCCTAGTGGAAGACGTGAAAAAAGTTTTGTTTTCCGTATTGTCGCTCAAAGAAGGAGAAATACGCATGGTAAAGGGATGGTTTCAAGACACGTTGCCCAAAGCAAAACGAGAAATAGGCGAGATTGCGATTTTACGGCTGGATGCCGATTGGTACGAGTCAACACGGTGCATTTTGGAAAATTTGTATGATCTTGTAGTTCAACATGGCTATATTATCATAGATGACTACGGCCACTGGGAGGGCTGCAGGAAAGCTGTTGACGAATTTCTTACAGCTCGAAATCTTCAAATAAAAATGCACCAGGCAGATTCTATGGTTGCATACTTTCAAAAACCATGAGCGTGCTTGCCCCTAGGCGTTTTTTCTGGTACTTTGAATTTTATGAGTTTGGATAATAAAACAATACTGATAACCGGAGGAGCAGGCTCTTTTGGCCAGAAATTTACGGAAATCGCTTTGAAGGAGCATAATCCAAAAGCGATCCGCATTTACGACCATAATGAGCTCGCGGAAGTTGAGATGGAAAGGAGGTTTCAGGATCCTCGGATGCGGTTTTTTATTGGCGAAGTCCGAGATGCAGAGAGACTCTATCGCGCAATGCACGGCGTTGATCTTGTGGTGCACGCGGCGGCATTAAAGCATATTCCCGTGTGCGAATACAATCCGGCTGAAGCGGTAAAAACAAATATCGGG
>CAZWDJ010000064.1:0-3530 GCA_964632325.1 uncultured Candidatus Saccharibacteria bacterium
GTACGGCATCAAAGATATCAAGTTTGCTACGTATGTGGATAGAAAAGGCCTTGCAGACTTTTCGGTATGGAATTACAGCGCGGAAGCCATGTGGCATTTCCAAGAGCTTGACGCCGTTGATTTGAAAATAGTTTCTCTTTTGAAAGAAGATGGACGAATGTCTTTTGCGGAGATTGCAGAAAAATTGCGCATAAGCGGGGTGGCGGTGAAAAACCGGGTGGATCTGCTTATTAAAAGAAGAATTTTGCAAATCCAAGGCCAATTGCACGCAGAAAGTTTCTATACCATGTCAGCAGCTATCCAAATTGACGCAGACCAAAAGGCAGTTGCCATGCTCGTGCAAAAATTAAGGCATGTGCAAGAGGTGTATCATTTGGTAAAGCGATCTGGAAGCTATACGCTTGCCGCGGGCATACTGATAAGGAATCTTGAAGAGATAGAAAGTTTTGTGGAGAATCATGTGCGCACAGTTCCGGGCGTGAGAAACATTGATGTCCACGTTGGGGAGGTGCCAATCATTCCCAAAACCTTTTTTCCACAGCTTTAGGTATTGACAGGGATTCTTGGCAGGGTAAAATGACATTATTGTTAAGCAAGAAAGGTGATTTGATTAAGAATATAAACCATAAAAGGAAATATGCTTAAGAATATACATTATCCGGGGTGCGCCATAAACTTTACCGTTTTGTGCGTGCCAAAAGAATAATCGATGTATTGCTTTTCATCCTAAAGAGAAACATGCAATACATCTGGCTCTTTTTGCCAGATTTTAATTCCCATTAGCATTATCAATTCCATGACAGAGAAATATTATCTCACAAAAGAAGGACTGGAGAAAGTAAAAAAAGAATACGAATCGCTTTTTGAATTTAAGAAGATGAAAACCAAGGGAGAGGTCCCTGCCATTTGGGAATCAGAAGATGTGAATCCGGAATACCTGGCATTTCAGGAGGATATAAGTTTACTAGAAACAAAACTTGCGGAGTACGAGAATATTCTGAAGAACTTTGAAATTATACAGCCGCCAAAAGCAAAAGAGAAACGGCGCCAAGTGGGGTTGGGAGCTAAGGTAGTGGTGCAGATAGATGGGAACGAAACCGATGAATTTGTTATTGTAGGAACTCTTGAGGCAAACCCGTCTTTAGGAAAGATTTCAACAGAATCTCCGGTAGGGAAGGCGTTGTTTGGCCGAAAAGTATATGAAGAAGTAGCAGTGTCTTCCCCTCGAAAGACAATATACAAGATTAAAAAGATTGTGTACGGTTCTTAAGAGCGCTTGCAAAATTTTTAGAGAATGGTAGTACCAAATAAGGGCCGTGTTCCCTTATTTTCATATCCATGAAGCACATCCTTCCTTTTTTAAAGCAAGTTGGAAAGTTAAAGGATATCAAGCGTCAGGGCATTTTATACTATGGATTTAAAAATGCCGATAGTGCAGCCGATCACGTATTCCGCCTTGCTACGATGGTATGGATATTTGGGACAGGAAAGAAGCTAGATGTGGGGAAGGCATTTAAGCTTGCTATTGTGCATGATCTTTGTAAGGTTTATACAGGAGATATCACGCCCTATGAGGGCATGATTCCCAAGGGCAGCAAGAATAAATATAAACTTGCGTGGAGATGGCGCCGCCTTTCTTTAAAAGAGAAGGAAAAAAGATACCAAGAAAAGTATACGAGAGAATACGGTGCCATGAAAAAGCTTGTTGCAAACCTTCCTGTAAGAGTTAAGACAGAAATCATGGATATATGGCTGGATTATCAGAAGATGGGAAGTCCAGAAGCTAAATTCGTGTTCCAGCTTGATAGAGCAGAAAATCTTTTGGAAGCGCTTGAATGCTGGCAAAAGGACAAAAGATTTCCTACTCTGCCATGGTGGGAGCACGCAGACCAGGTGGTTGGGGATAAGGAAATCCTTAGTCTCATGGAAGAAATTTCAATGGCAGAGGTAAGCCGCAGGGGAAAGAAAGGGAAAAAATAGGTTTCCCTTCGTAGTTCTTTATTATTCGCAAGAGAGTAGGCGGTCTCTCTTTTTTGGGCTTTGTTATTGATAATGGCGGCACTCATTCGTTTGTATAAGGAGGATGGGTATGATGGTAGGGATTCTTGGCCCAAGCAATCTGGAGTTATTGCGACACTGTACGGGTAGGCCAGTAGATTATTTCATACGTCAGTCAGATCTGGCAGGACAGATTCTTGCCAGGCAGGGCTTTGAGGTTGTCGTTACTGCCGACAAAGGGATTCCTTTGCATGCTGCGTATGGATTTAGATCGGTGCGGCAAGAAGATGGGCCTAAGCTTATTATGCTTTCTCCTCGGAAGCAAAATGAGTGGAACAACCCCGGGGCAAAAAAATATGAAAGGCCGGCTGATGTGGTTGTTCCAACAACGGATTGGCCGGAGACGAATAGACAGCAAGTGCGGGTTCCCCAGATCTTACTGGTTCTGGGTTTGAGTCCTGGGGTAGGATTGGAGCTAGCAAATGCGAATTATGATCTTCGCTTGGCTGTCCGCGACACGCAACTGCAGAGGATTATTGTTGTACTGGACTTTTTAGAAGGCGGGAAGTTTCCAAAATACCTTTCCTGGGAATTCGGGGGGAAAAAACCCGGGATGATTATTGAAATCGGCACGGTTGCGGAACTTCGGAAAACGCTCCGAAACATAAAGATTCCGGAATCAAACCCGGTAAAGTTCTAAGGGGCTCCAAAGAAGCCCCTTTTTCTTTGGCTGGGGTTCGTTATAATAAAGCATCCTAATGAAAAACCAGGAGATTGCCCGCATTCTTTCAGATATCGCGTTTTATCTTTCCATGGAAGATGTGCCGTTTAAGCCCCAGGCCTATGAAAAAGCTGCCATGGCCTTGGAATCATTGAATATGAGCGTGCAGGATATATACAGGCAAAAGGGCTTGAAAGGATTGCAGGAAATCCCAGGAGTCGGAGCTAGTATTGCGGAAAAAATTGAAGAATACGCAAAAAAAGGGAAAGTGCAATATTACGAAGAGTTCCGCAAAAAGATGCCTTTGAATTTGCAGGAGCTTGGGTCTGTAGAGGGCTTGGGTCCCAAGATGATTCTTGAGCTGTGGAAGCGCCTTGGCGTAAAAGACCTAAAAACTCTGGAGCAATCCGCAAAAGCAGGGAAGATCAAAGACCTCCCCCGTTTTGGAGAGCGCACCCAGCAGAATATCTTGCAAAGCATTGCCTTTGCCAAAAAATCCGGAGGGCGGTGGCTTTTGGGATCTATATATCCATATATGGAAGATCTGGTGGCAATGTTGAAGAATTCAGGTCTGGTCAAAGAAGCAGTTGCCGCAGGATCCATCAGGCGCATGAAAGAAACTATTGGAGACGTGGATATTCTGGTGACGACCAGCAGAAAAAAAGAGATTATTGAGTTTTTCTTAAAGAACGTGGAATACAGCAAGGTATGGGGCAAAGGGGCAACCAAGGTTTCGTTGCGTACCATGCAGGGGTTCGACGTTGACTTGCGCATACTAGACGAGGAGGTTTTTGGAGCAGGATTGCAGTAT
>CAZWDJ010000065.1:0-3394 GCA_964632325.1 uncultured Candidatus Saccharibacteria bacterium
TTCCGGCTTGTGGTCGAGGTCTTCGCGATCGGATTCTTTATTCTCGGTAGTCACTCTCCCTCCCTGCCACTGGCCCCGGTAGAGATTGCCCTTTCCTTTAACCTCAAAAAACATGATGTGCACTGCCCGAGATCCCATTTCCAAACGAAACGGCACATCTCTGAAATTGTACATCCCCATATTCAGTCCTCCTTTGTATCCTGGAGGAACCTGGCCGCCAAAGATGTACGCGCCTGAACGGAAAAGCGTGGAGCGGGGGGTCATAATCGCGAGCAGATCTTCAGGCATATTCACATCCTCCACGGTTTTTATGAGATAGTATGTATGGGGTTTCAATTGCACTTCTACGGTTTTGCTTTCTTCGTATTTTCCAATGAGACTCATATCTGGGGTTTCACGTTCTGTCACGCCTAAGAATCCCTGCCCTGAAATCTCATAGATTTCCCCTACTCTCAAATCAAAACCGGCACCTTCTGGATTGGTAAGTTCTCTTTCGGAAAGATTGCTCACGAGCTTTTGCTCTTTTACCAGTCTATGCAGTTCTTCAATTCCCAGCACCATACTTGTTTAGCGTATTACGTTATATTCCAGCAGCACTACCTGCTCGCTCAAATTTTGGGAAGACACGAATTGGAGTTTCTTCTCCATTTCCTTGTTAAAAAGGTGGATGCCTGATCCGAATATGACTGGCTCAATAGTAAGGTAGAGTTTGTCTACAACGTTGGCATCCATAAACATGGTATATATCGTGGCGCCTCCGCAGATAGCAACTCGGGTATATCCCCTTCCCCGAAGCTCTTCCAGGAGCTCTGGAGGGCTTTTTTGCGTTGATTCTGCTCCCTCATAGCGTTTATCTCTGGAATACACGATATTGAGCCGTCCTGGAAGGGGTTTGCCTATTGTTTCAAATGTTCGGGAGCCCATGACAACCACGCCTGCCTTTTTGGTCATTTCAATGAAGAATTTCTTGTCTTCTTTGCTTGTCCAGTCAGCAAGATGCGCTGAATTTTTGCCGATAAACCCGTCTGCGGTGAGGGCTGCTATGATGAAAACAGTGATTTGATTGTCTTTCATGCGTTATGGTATCGTATCATAATGACTTCCAATCCTCAATCTTTGTCCCAAAGCCAAGGCATACATCCAGAACATCAATATCTGAATCTCTTAAAAGAGATTCTTGAGACGGGTATTAAGAATGTTGACAGGGGTACCGGAGCTATATCTTACAGCGTGTTTGGGAGGCAGTGCAGATACGATCTTTCGCAAGGGTTTCCGCTTCTTACCACAAAGAAAACATACTGGAAGGGAATTCTGCACGAGCTATACTGGTTCGCTTCAGGGCAGACAAACATTAAGTATCTTGTAGATAACAATGTGCATATTTGGGATGATTATCCGTACAAGATATACAACAATAAGGTAAAACAGGGAAAAACTCCTGAAATGTCAAAAGAGGAATTTGTCCGGAACATATCCCAGGATGCGGAATTTGCAAACGTGCATGGGGAATTGCCAAGAATTTATGGAGAAATGTGGCGGAAATGGCCTACACGAACTGGCAGGACTATAGACCAATTAAAATGGGTAATCCAGGAACTGCGCGAGGACCCCTACGCAAGAAACGCCATTGTAAACTCCTGGAATCCTGAATATCTGTACACGATGGCAACCAATGAAGATGCGTCCAGATTCCCCATTTGCCACAATATGTATCAGGTTTCCATTAAGGGCGGAAAGCTGTATTTGCAGTTGTACCAGCGTTCTGCGGATATGTTTTTGGGAGTTCCGTTCAACATCGCAAGCTATGCGCTCTTAACCATGATTCTAGCTCAAATTCTGCAGGTTGAACCCGGAGAATTTATTCATACTTTTGGGGACGCGCATATTTATGAAAATCATATCGCGCAGGCAAAAGAACAGCTTGCAAGAGAGCCGAAACCCCTGCCCACTGTTTCCATTGATCCTTCAATTAAAGAAATTGAAGACTTCAAGCCGGAACTTATTATCTTGGAGAATTACGATCCCCATCCCCTTTTAAAGGGAGAATTAGTTGTCGCAGGAGGGCTCTACGAAAAAGCTACAAAATAAAATCGAGGTATATCACCTCGATTCTCCTGCAAGCAATAAGATAAGCTCTCGCAGTTTTTCCGCTATTCTAGAATCGTGACTACCTCCCTGATGAGTGCAAAATTCTATACTAAGATTCTGCCCAGTTTCCGTGTCGGTTATTTCAACAATGACATCTCCATCTTGTTGCTGAGTAAGATCGAGCTGGGTTGACTCGCCCATGTCGCCTTCTATTCCAAAAATCTGCCAAGCAATGGGACTATTGGCGTCGTCTACCCTTCTACTAACTCTCATATGCGGTACCTCCTTTGCTAGCAGTAATGTAGCAAAATGACTTGTAATAAGCAAATTTAGGAGTAATACCGCGAAAGAATATCCAGGATTTTTACTTCTGGAATTTTCCGCAGCATGATTCCCGCTTGCTGGACAAATTCCTTTTTGGTGTCTTCGTACTCATTGCGTTCGGAACTTTCTACCTCATACACAATTTCGCGAATTTTTGCAGAGATGATGATTTTCGTGCAGTTTAGGCATGGAAGAAACGACGTATAAAGAGTTGCACCTTCCAAGTTTTTTGAATCCTGGAGCACTGCATTGTGTTCTGAATGCATGACGCGTTGGCACGATGTTCCCCTATCGGGAAATATCAAGCATCCTGCTTCTGCGCAGTGCGGAAGCCCTGGAGGAGAGCCGTTAAATCCGGTTGCTACGATCCTCTTATTCTTCACAATAACCGTGCCTACTTTCCTTTGGAGGCAGGTTGCGCGCGTTGCCGCAAGTTTGGCAGCAATCATAAAATATTCGTCCCATGAGGGCCTTGCTGGCAGCGTAAAGCTTTTCGGATTTGTATAGTCAGGCTGCATATGGAAACAGTATAAAACAAAACCCGGGCTTTGCATATATATGCCCGGGTTTGTACCTACTCCACCGTAATTCCCATGTTTCTAGCGGTTCCCGCAATGGTTTTTTTTGCGCTTTCCAGATCTTCGGTGTTCAGATCCTCCATTTTCTGCTTGGCAATTTCTTCCAACTGGGATTTGCTGATTTTACCAACATTGGTTTTATTGGGAGTTCCAGATCCCTTTTCAATTCCCGCGGCCTTCTTAAGCAGGGCAGAAGCCGGGGGCTGGTGAAGCTTGAATTCATAGCTTCTGTCGTCGTACACGATAATGTCTACCGGAAGTTTGAACCCGGTTCTGTCTTTGGTGGCGTCGTTAAACTTCTTACAGAATTCTCCGATGTTTACTCCATGCTGCGCCAAAGAAGGCCCTACAGGAGGGGCGGGAGTTGCGGCCCCAGCAGCGATATGCAATCTGATTGTTTTTTT
>CAZWDJ010000066.1:0-1965 GCA_964632325.1 uncultured Candidatus Saccharibacteria bacterium
TCCGCACACGTCGCACTCCCCCTCCCAGCCTGTGGTTACAGGGTGGGAGCACTCCTGGCCAGCGGCGACTTTGCGCCGCGCCTCCACCAGCCATCTCTCGAACAAAGGGGCGGTCACGTACCCGCCCCAATACCCTGCTGTATTCTCCATCTCCGTTTCCTTCTCCCGGCCTACCATGCCGACCGGGGGGCTGATTTTTTTGGCTGTTCAAGACAGCACGGTGAACACTAATTCTACTAGCATTCACTATGCTGCCTTAAACATGTTTCTCAAGGTACTAAACAAAACGGCTCCCTCAATAAAGAGAGAGCCGGTCGGTTATCAACTGCAGTAATCCTATTCTGGGTCTACCTCTCTCCTTGCAGAACCAGTCCATATTGCTTTTGTATAACTATCATAGCACATGTATTCTAATTTGTCAATACCCCTGCTCCAACCATCTCCTCGCCCTGGTAAAAGGCGGCAAACTGGCCAGGGGTGGCTGCGCGCTGGGGATCCTTAAAGGAAAGAGCGTAGGAATTGTCTCCTGTTTTCTCCAGCCGCACCGGAGTTGCCTTTTGGCGGTAACGAAGGCGCACTTCCATGTCCAAATCTTTTGGCTCTTGTAATGAAAGCCAGCGCACATCCTTTACCTTCGCGTTTTTGCATAGAATATCTGACTCATTCTTGCTCACTACCAGGATATTGGCGGCATACTCTTTTCGCACAACAAAATACGGCCCTCCCGATAGCTTGATTCCCTTTCTCTGGCCTATGGTATACAACCCAAGCCCCGCATGCTTGCCCAGCACGTTTCCTAATATATCTACGATATTCCCTGGCTCCAAGGGAATATGCTTTGCGAGAAAATCCGAAAAATCAAGTTTCCCTATAAAGCAAATGCCTTGGCTGTCTTTCCTTTCTGCGTTTGGCAAGCCAAACTTTTTGGCAAGCTCGCGCACTTGGGGCTTTGTATATTCTCCTATTGGGAACAATACCCGAGAAAGAACCTCTGGATGTATAAACGAAAGAAAATACGACTGGTCTTTGTTTTTATCTCTACCCTCAAGAATAACGGACGTAGAAGAGTATCTGCGAATCCGCGCGTAATGCCCGGTTGCGATAAAATCCGCTCCCAGCTTCATTGCTTTTTCATAAAATAAGCCGAACTTGATCTCTTTATTGCACATGATATCCGGATTAGGAGTGGCTCCTTCCATATATCCGTTTATAAGATACTGCACCACCTTCTCTTTGTACTCTTTAATGAAATTCCAGGAATAAAATGGAATCTCCAAGTGCGAAGCAGCTAATCTTGCAGACCGCTCATCATCCAGAGACGTGCAACCCTTGTACAAAGGATCATCTGCGGTCCAGCATTTCATATACACCCCAACCACACCAAAACCAGCCCTTTTGAGCAGGGCTGCTGCTACAGAGCTGTCCACTCCGCCTGAAAGGGCTACAAACACTGTTCCCTTTTTCTTTTTTTGCAAAACATTTTCCATTTTCGTGCCTAGTATATCCTATGTGTCCAAAAATAAAAGCCCTGCGCAATGCGAAACATCACGCAGGATCATACACTATCCAACGCATGTAAAATCAAGAGTATCTGTCAGCAACTGTGGAAGCTACAAAAGATTCGGGCTTAATGCGCGGCTCAAAGCCGTTTCCACGAATGAGTCCGGTCACTTCTTTGATCATGCTCTTGGTTGGGCCATTTTCACCGATATCCGCGTGGATATATTCAAAATTATACGAAATCTCCGGACTCTCCTGCTTCATCTTAGAACCAAAAGCGTCGCGCAAGTACAGCGCAAGCTGGCAGGAAAGAAATACTTCCTGCAAGATTCTCTGGTGGAGATTGTAAAACTTTTGCTGGGGATAATGGATTCTTTTCAAAAAGAACCGCCCTCCCCCGTTTCTTCTCCATACCGCGACAACAACAGGAAAATACGGATCTTCTGTCGCGCTTGAGTCGCATCC
>CAZWDJ010000066.1:1975-3288 GCA_964632325.1 uncultured Candidatus Saccharibacteria bacterium
CATATACTGCTGGATTTCATCCAAAACACCGGCAAGCGAAAGATTTCCTTTTGTAGGATTGTAAAAATCGCCGTTAAAAAAGAGGTCCATAGAATATCAATCTACCGTAAAACCGCGTTTTTGACAAGATCAATGAATTCCTGCGCGTCAAGGGATGAGGACCCAACCAAAACCCCCTGCGCCCCTGCGTCAAGAAAGCTTTTTACGTCTTTGCTGTTTACGCTTCCGCCGTAGATAATGCGGGTATCGTTCGCCTTTTCCTTGCCTGCATACGCTTCAATATCTTTTCTCATCTGATCCATAATCTCTTTTGCATGCTCGGGAGTTTCGGGTTTTGCGTTGGCAGACGTGCTTATGGCCCATTCTGGCTCATACGCAAACACCACATGCGAGACCTGCTCTGGCTGCAGGACCTTCAGTATTCCTGCAAGCTCTTCTTGCGCGCTGCTTCCGATGCACGCAACAGGAATCACATGCGCCGTCAAAGCAGCCTGAACTTTCTTTTGAATCATATCCTGCGTTTCTCCAAAATGCGCCTTGCGCTCTGAATGGCCGATAATGACATGACTGCACCCCATATTCTTAAGCATTGCGGGAGAAATCGCGCCTGTATAGGGCCCATCCTGCTCCCATGCGCAATCCTGGGCTCCGATAAACAGATTGTCAGACGGAAGAAACTGCGACAAATATATAAACGGCGGACACACCACCACGTCAGCATCCAAGCTGGCAATGCCCTTTTTTACCGCAGAAACCAAATCAAACGCATCTTTTGAATTTTGAGGATGCATTTTCCAATTGGCGATAATAAGAGGATTCATGCGATTTCTTTTGAATTTCCAAAAAAATGCCGGTGTACCCACCATACCGCACCAACCACCAAAAGAAAAGCAATGACCCAGTCAAACTTGTGGAAATACACTTTCAGGAATTCCCAGTTCTCCCCTGCCGCAACTCCCGCGTATGCCAGCAAAATGCTCCAGGGAATGCATCCAAGCGTAGTATATATAGTAAACTTCCATATATTCATCCTGGCAACTCCTGCGGGAAAAGAAATAAATGTACGAACAATAGGAAGCAGTCTTCCCAGAAATACGGCCAAAGCCCCGTATGTATGGAAAAAGCGCTCTGCCATTTGGATATCGCGCTGCTTTACGAAAATATACCTGCCGAATCTATTCAGAAACGCCCTCCCCCCCCAGTATCCTATCGCATATGAAACCAAAGAACCTATAACATTTCCCATGGTCCCCCAAAATACCACCCAGAAAAAATTAAGGGAACCTGTAAATACAAGGTATCCTGCAAACGGC
>CAZWDJ010000067.1:0-3277 GCA_964632325.1 uncultured Candidatus Saccharibacteria bacterium
TTCCTCGCTGCTGCAGTATTTCAACAGATTTCTGGCTTTTTCATTGGCTCCTGTCATGTACAATCTGGGCATTTTGGGAGGCATTGTGTTTTTGGTTCCGTTCTTTGGAATCACGGGAGTGGCTTTGGGAGTTGTGGCAGGAGCTGTTCTGCATATTGCAATCCAGCTCATTCCTGCTTTCTCTGCTGGATTCAAGATTGCGCCATTCTCTTTTTCTGAATTGCGGGGAATCAAGAGAGTGGCAGTGCTTGCGTTGCCCCGCACCATAGGGTCTGGAGCCGCGTATTTGAATCCGGTTATCATGACCGCGCTTGCTTCTACGTTTGCGGCAGGAAGCATTGCCATATTCTCTTTTGCCAATAATTTGCAGATGATTCCCGTGGGAGTAGTCGGTATTTCTTTTTCCTTGGCGGTATTTCCCCATTTATCAAGAGCATTCGCAAAAAAAGACACCAAGGAATTCAGCCAGGTGTTCTCTTTGGCCTTGCGCCAGATCATATTCTTGGCGCTTCCCCTTTCTTTGTTTTTGTTTCTGCTGCGGGCCCAGATTGTGCGTTTAGTTTTGGGAAGCGGGGAATTCGGCTGGCAAGACACCAGGTTGACGTCAGCAGCTCTTGGCATTTTTGCCGCAGGCATTGTGTTCCAGGCGCTTATACCCTTTTTAATGAGAACGTTTTTTTCTTTGCAGAACACCAGAATTCCCGCCATAAGCAGCGTTATTGCCCTGGGAATCAACGCGGTTTTGGCAGTATCTTTTGTGCGTGCGTTTCAGGCCGGAGGAGTTTTGGGAACATGGCTGCAGCATTTTTTGCGCATTGAGGATCTTTCAGACAACGCGGTTATCGCCTTGCCTTTGGCGTTGGTATTCGGGACTGTGTTCCAATGCGCGTTTCTGCTTTTTGCACTAGGAACAAAGGTGCAGATATGGTCAAAAGAGATCATGGGTGCAATGTTTAAGCTGTTGCTTGCATGCTTTGCCCTAATAGTTGCGTCATATATTGCAATGAAGATATTCGGGACATTGTTTTTGCTCACCAGCTATGGCCAGGTGCTGTGGCAGACTGTTTTGGCTTTGGTTTCAGGCACGCTTGCTTTCCTTTTGGTCTCATATGCAGTACAATCCCAGGAGCTCAAGGAGTTTTTCCATTCATTCAAAAAGCAATTCCATGAATAGCAATATCAGAAATTTTTGCATCATTGCGCACATTGATCACGGAAAGTCAACGCTGGCTGACCGGTTTTTGGAATTGACCGGAACCGTAGAGAAGCGCAAAATGCGCGAGCAGTATTTAGATGAAATGGATTTGGAGCGCGAGAAGGGCATTACCATTAAAATGCAGCCTGTCAGGATGCTTTGGCATTCTGACAGTCCCGAGCGCAGCGAGGGACAAGAATACGTATTAAACTTGATTGACACTCCGGGCCACGCAGATTTTTCGTATGAAGTATCCCGGTCTTTGGCCGCGGTAGAGGGCGCAGTGCTGCTGGTTGACGCGACCAAGGGGATCCAAGCGCAGACCCTGGCGCATTTGAATCACGCAAAAGAGCAGAATCTTGCAATCATCCCTTGTATCAACAAAATTGATTCGCCGCTTGCCAGAACAGAGGAGGTTGCCAAGGAAATCGCGCAGCTTCTTTCTGTGCCAGATCAGGATATTTTCCGCATTTCCGCAAAAGAGGGGATTGGCGTGCGAGACGTGCTTCAGGCAGTCATTGACAAGGTTCCTTCTCCAAAAGGAGGAGAGTCTGAACAATTCCAAGCGCTTATCTTTGATTCCCGTTTTGACGCGTTCAAGGGCATTGTCGCGTTTGTGAGAGTGGTGCAAGGTTCATTGCTCCCTCAAGAAAAGATTCTTCTTTTGGGAACTGGGCAGGAGGGATTCGCAAAAGAACTCGGCTATTTTATCCCGCAGGAATCTATACAGCGATCTTTGCGGGCAGGGGAGATCGGATACATCGCAACCGGGATCAAAGAAACAGAAGCAGTGCGCATTGGAGACACTGTCGCAAAACAAAAAGCAACGCCTATGCTCCAGGGATTCAAGATTCCCAAGCCCGTGGTGTTTGTAAGCTTGTATCCGCAGGATCCCAACGAATTTGACGCGCTCAAAGACGCTCTTTCAAAGCTGAAATTGAGCGATCCTTCCTTTTCTTTTGAAGTGGAATCAAAAGAAGCGCTGGGCAGGGGATTCAGGTGCGGATTTTTGGGGGTGCTGCATTCCGAAATCATTTCAGAAAGGGTGCAGCGCGAATACAAGATACGCATGGTGGTTTCCCGGCCTTCGGTGGAGTTTTCCATTACAGACAATAGCGGCAAATTGCTTTCGGTGAAAACTCCGTCTGATTGGCCAGAGCCCAACATGATTAAAGAAATCCAAGAGCCGTGGGCCCAGGTTGAAGTGATTACTCCCGGACGGTTTCTTGCCGAAACCATGCAATTTCTAAGGGGATTTGAAGGGACCCAGAATGGCGTGCGGGATTTGGGGCAGGAAAAGTTTCTTCTGGAATACGAAATGCCGCTGCGCGAGCTGATTGGAGATTTCCATGACAGGCTGAAAAGCGCGACGCAGGGCATGGCATCCATGGATTACAAGATTTCAGGCATGAGAGGGGCAAGTCTGGTAAAGCTGGAGTTCAGGATTGCGGGAGCTATTGAAGAAGCCTTGGCAATGGTGGTTCCAGAATCCCGGGCGTATCAGGAAGGCAAAAAGGTGGTGGAAAAGCTCAAGGAAGTTCTTCCTCCCCAGCTCTTTGAAGTTGCCTTGCAAGCTGTTATCGGTACCAGGGTTCTTGCGCGGGAAACCATAAGCGCAAGGAGGAGAGACGTCACCGCCCCGCTGTACGGAGGAGACTATACCCGGAAGAAAAAACTCTTGGAAATCCAGAAAAAAGGCAAAAAAGAGCTCAAAGAAAAAGGGAGAGTGAACATTCCCACGCACGTATTCCTGGATGTGTTCAGGAGTTGAAAAAATAAGGAAACTGGCTACAATAGAGGTGCCAGCAAAAAACCGACCGTGCTAAGCATGATGAGAACGACCATAATGGTCCAGATGACGCGAGCAATCTTTTTATTCATACCTTTATATATATCAAGATGGCAGGAAAAAATACATATCTCCACGCAAAGAACAGCCGTTCTTTCCAGACCATACTCATGGCAGGGATTTTCTTGGTTATCTTTGTGGGTATTATAGGAGCGTTGGTTGCGCAGAACGTAAAGATCTACAAGAAGCGGTCTGAACTGTCCCAAAAAGAGCAGGAATTGAGAAGGCAGATT
>CAZWDJ010000068.1:0-3163 GCA_964632325.1 uncultured Candidatus Saccharibacteria bacterium
TCGCGGTATGTTCGCATTGCAAAAAAGAAGTTTTATCCCATACCGTATGCCCAAACTGCGGATTTTATAAAGGCAGGGAAATTCTCACCATGCTAGACATGAAAGAAAAGAAGAAAAAACAAGAAGCAAAACAAAGCTCCTAACCCATGGCAAGCAGGCACCTTGCAAGATCCATAGCAATGCAATCCCTGTATGAATGGGATTTTTACGGGAAGGAAACCACCCACTTGGAAAAAACCGTGGAACGGAACCTGAAAGAATTCGGGCCAGGGCTTGAAGAGGGGAATCAGGAATTCGTGCGAAAGCTGGCCGAAGGAGTCAGAGAGCATTTGCCCCAACTGGACAAAATCATTGAAAAGGCGGCTCCCGAATGGCCGCTGGACCAAATCACCCTTACCGACAGAAACGTATTGCGCCTGGGGCTATTTGAACTCTTGTACAGCAATCGCGACGAGGTTCCTCCAAAGGTTGCCATTAACGAAGCGATTGAGCTTGCCAAGAATTTCAGCGGAGAATCTTCAGGCAGGTTTATCAACGGGGTACTCGGCACCGTATACCGAGAACTGGGATTGGAGCAAGAAACTCCCAAAACCGAATAATATATCTCAATGCACGATAAAGAATTTTCTGCTCTTGAAAGCAAGCTCAAAGTCCCGTTCAAAAAACAAGATCTGCTTGTTCATGCGTTTGTGCACCGCTCGTATCTGAATGAAAACCCGGGATTTTATCTCCAAAACAATGAACGCTTGGAGTTTCTCGGCGATGCCGTATTGGAGCTGGTGGTAACCGAAGATTTGTACAAGCGATATCCAGACAAGCCCGAAGGCGAAATGACATCTTGGAGAGCAGCGCTCGTAAACTCCAAAATGCTTGCCGAAACCGCAAAAGAGCTTGGATTCAACGATTTCCTCCTGCTCTCAAAAGGAGAAACCAGGGAAACAGGCAAAGCGCGAGACTATATTTTGGCAAACACCTTTGAGGCCTATGTGGGAGCCCTGTATCTTGACCAGGGCCTTAAATCATGCGAAAAGTTCATACAGCAGCATTTGCTTCCAAAGCTTGCCCATGTGCTTGAAGCGGAATTGTTCAGGGACGCGAAATCCCAATTTCAAGAAAACGCCCAGGAGCGAGAGGGGATTACGCCCACGTACAAGAGTTTGGAAGAATGGGGCCCTGACCACCAAAAGAAGTTTAAAGTCGGGGTATTCCTGAACGACAAGAAAATAGCCGAAGGCCAAGGATCCTCCAAGCAAGAAGCAGAAGAAAATGCGGCGAGAAACGCTTTAACTACGAGTAATTGATTTGATGCATGCTTACTATCAGACTCCATAGAGTGGGAAGACGAAACCATCCCGCGTTCAAAATAGTGGTGACAGATAAAACGCACTCTTCAACAGCGGGGCGTTTTACTGAAGAAGTGGGAACAACCAACCCTGCAACCAAAGAACGAAACTTGAATAAAGAGCGTATTTTGTATTGGATTTCAGTTGGAGCCCAGCCTTCGCCTACGGTTTGGAATATCCTTGTGCAAGAAAAAATCGTGGAAGGCAAGAAACTCCCAAAGCACAAGAAGCCAAAGGCAAAAGAAGGGGAACCTGCCCCAGTACAACCTGGAACACCTGCGCAGGCCGCTGCTCCAACCCCAGCACCAGAAAAGCCCGCCCAAGAGGCAAAACCAGCTGAAACTCCCAAACCCGCCGAAACAGTACCGCCTGCCGCGCCCGAAACTCCAGAATCAACTCCTGCCCCTCCAGCTCCGCCGCAAGAGGAGAAAAAATAGCAGAAAAGCAGCGCTTCAAGGCGCTGTTTTTTTGGCCCTGTAGTGAATTTTGGACAGTGCTTCGCGCTCTCTGTCCCGCAAAGCGGGACGGTCCAAAATCTACTACAGGGTTGGCCCTCGTTTTGCTATTGACATATGCAGAGATATATGCTATATAGTATAGCAATAACAATAAGCACCTTTTAGCCCTCCTTCCAGGCGCAAAGCCCTTGCATTATGAGGATTCTGCGGCTGGAAGGAATAAAATCTTTCCCTTTTCTCCCAGAAAGCGAATCTTGCCAATTCGCGCCTGAACCCCAAAAGGCAGGTTTGGAGAAGGAGGATGAAATGTTTTACGCATTTGACCGGCAGGGGACCCCTCATTTTGGCAGAACCAGGGCCGAGGCGCAGGCCAAAGCCCGGCTGGCCAATGAGGGGTTAAGCGCGCACTAGTAGTTGCCCGCACCCCCTGCAAAGGGAGGATGCTTGTCAGCGACAGGCCTCCTCCCTTATCATGTATATAGAACAAAAAGGAGGTGGGGTTTGGATATAGCAGAAATCCAAAGTAAGTTGCAGAAGGACTTGAACGAGGGAAAACTCGTCTGGATACGGACCGGAGAAGTTCTACGAAGTAAAGACGGGTCAACCTGGAGGATATTTGAAAACGGGGATGAAGAGCAGCTCGATGAAAGGGACGTACGTTCCTTTCTCAAAATCGCTGCGAATTTTTACCGAAAGTATCCGAGAAAAGAAGGGTGAGGGAAATACGCAAGTAAAGTACCTCGCCCGCTCATATATATTCACAGTAAATATTGCGAATATATACGAGCGGAAAGAAGCATAAAAAGAAAGGAAATCGAAATGAACGAGTTTCTTTGGACGATTTTGCTCCGAATTTTCGGAGTATTGTCTATCATCGTGGGCCTGTCCATTCCTTGGCAGGCCTATGACAAACTGGGGATTGTAGGGCTCACGTGGCAACCCTACACCCCTGATTCGTATGTATTTTTCTTTCTCATGATTTCGGCGGCGGTGATACCAGGGCTTGCCCTGCTCATCGCCCCCCCCACAAAGGAACTCCTCTTCAGCGGGGGTGAAGAGGAATAGCGAAAAGGGCAAGGAGACAGCAATGTCTCCTTGCCCTCGCACTTGAATCCATAATTTTTATGCAAATTGTGAACTGAAGCGCGCTTGACAGAAAAAATAAACGCAGTATCATGGGAATATTGGAATCAGAAAAGGTCGAAATGATGACAGAATGATACAGTTCAGAACATATGGAAGAACGAATGCCGTATCAGGATCTTCTTGAATACGTGGTAAAAGCTCTGGTAGATCATCCAGAGGAAGTAAAGGTGGAAAGAAAAGTGGATGAGATGGGCGTATTGCTTACGCTCAAAGTGC
>CAZWDJ010000069.1:0-3088 GCA_964632325.1 uncultured Candidatus Saccharibacteria bacterium
AAATCCTGCTGATTCTTGGGAATTCCCAGGCCATTGTCTTGCACCTGAACCTCTGCTTCCTTCTTGCCAGACAGCACCCTTACTTTCACGAATCCCTGCCTCTTGGTGTATTTTATCGCATTATCCACCAAGTTTTGGATGACAAGCTGGATTTTTTCAGGATCCCCCAACACCGGTTTTGACCAAGGACGGGATAGTTCTGCGGAAAGCTTAATGCCTCTCCTCACTGCGCGATCCTGGCTTGATTGTAGCACAAGGGAAACCAGATTCTCAAGCTGCATTTTAGAGGAGCGGAACGCGTATTTTCCCTCTTCGATCTTTGCGACGTTCAGCAAATCGTTCACCAATCCAATCATGTTATTGTTTGAAGCCGCGAGCTTGGAGATCATGTCCTTTTGCTCTGAAGAAAGCTGCCCCAGATCTTCGTCTTCCAAGAGCTGAAGCGTCCACTTTGCTTGAGACAAAGGAGTTCTTAATTGATGGGCGGCCAAAGATACGAATTCGCTCTTCATGCGCTCCACGCGCTCCTCGTGTTCTTTGGACAGCTGGAGATTTTGGATCATGTCATTAATGGAATTTGCAAACTCATGGACTTCTTTGGTGGTGGCGAACCCAATGCGGGTTTTGAAGTTTCCTTTGCCAACCTTTTTGAGCACGGCGCGCATCTTTTCCAAAGGCCTCAACACTCCTCTTGTAAACAAAAAAACAAAAAACAGCACAGCGGCCATGTTAATTCCTCCAACAATGGTCAGGGGCGTCACGTACGTATCTGTTGCCGCAAAATACAAAGCGATAATGCTCGCAAATAAAAGCAGGGATACGACAAACCCTACGATAAGCTGCAAAGAAAGTTTCATGCGATTTTCGCAAGCTGGGCCCAGTTCTGCCCCGCTTTTACCTGCACCAGCAGCGGAATATCCTGGGACGACACGGTTTCCATAGCATGTTTCATGGGCGCAACAAGTTCCTTGATCATACCATCTGAAATCTCGAACAACAATTCATCGTGAATCTGGAGAACCATCCTGCACGAGCCGCCCTCAAACCGCTTAAACATTTCGGCCATTGCCATTTTCATGAGATCTGCCGCAGTGCCCTGGATAGGATGGTTGACCGCAACCCGTTCGGCAGCAGCCTGGATATACGGGGTAGTGGAATGAATGTCGGGAATATACCGTTTTCTTCCAAACAATGTTTGGACATATCCCTTTTCCTTGGCAAAGGCCTTGGTATGCTCAATATATTCTGCAATCTTGGGAAAGCGAAGAAAATAGTCGTCAATAAACGACTGCGCCTCTTCAAGGGAAATGTTAGCTGATCTTGCAAATCCCCGAGCGCCCATGCCGTAGAGAACTCCAAAATTCAGCGCCTTTGCCTTGTAGCGCATTGAATCAGAAACCTTGTCTTCTTGCACCCGGAACACTTCTGCCGCTGTCATGCGATGGATGTCGCCTTTGTCTACGAATACCTGCTGCATTTTTGGCTCTTTTGCCATGAACGAGGCGACACGGAGCTCCATTTGCGAGTAGTCAAAAGAAACCAGCGTCCATCCTTTTTCTGCCACAAATCCCTGGCGCACCCGTTTGCCCCATTCCCCTTGCAAGGGAATATTCTGCAAATTCGGATCAGACGAGCTTAATCTGCCGGTGGCAGCTCCCAGCTGATCAAAATGCGCGTGGATTCTGCCATTGCTGTCAGCAAGCAACGGAAGCGGTTCAAGATAGGTATTCAAAAGCTTTGCGAGCTCACGGAAAAGCAAAATCTCCTGAATGACAGGGTGGGAGCTTGCAAGCTTTTCCAACTCGCTTGAAGCGGTAGACAGCACGCCTCCGGGAGTTTTCCGTATGCCCCGCTTTTGCAAAGAGAGCGTTTCAAACAATACTTGAGAAAGCTGGCGGGGCGAATGGATGTTGAATACGACTCCTGAATGCTCGTAGATTTTAGCTTCCATGCGCTGCATCTCCTGTTTCATCTCCTTTGCAAGAGAGGCAAAGTATCCGGGATCTATTTTTACCCCGGTCTTTTCCAAGGAAGCAATAACCGGGATAATCCTTTTCTCCAAATCAAAAATCTCTTGCGAGAATACCCCTTCTTCAAAAAGCTTTGAAAGCCGCTCTTCAAGAGAGTCTTGCTGAACAAGAGCCGGCTGCGCATCTTTTCCCTGCAGCTCATGGAGCTTGGGAATCAATGTCCTGAATTCCAATCCTTCCAGCATGTCTTGCGCTTCTTGCAGAGAAAACCCTTGCCAAGCGAGTTCCTGCATATGGAAAGAAATGGGAGAGCGCTGGTCAAGCTGCGCAAGCTCCTTGCTTAAAAACGCCTGGTCTTTGTACTGGAGCAAGAGCGCTGCTATGCGGGGCTTGATGCCTTTTGCTTTTTCCGTCTTTTCCTGAAGCTCTTGGTACAGATTCTCCAGGGTTCCGAATTTCATCAGCAGGTCTATGGCGGTTTTCTCTCCAATGCCGGTCACCCCGGGAATATTATCGGAAGGGTCGCCTCGCAAAGATTTGTAATCAACAATTTGCAAAGGAACAAGCCCCAAGAATCTTTCTTTAACCTTGTCTTGCGTATACAGCACGGTGTCTTGTATGCCTTTTCTGGCAGTATATACATGCGTACGCTCGTTTACCAGTTGAAGCGTGTCCATGTCTCCGCTTAGAATAACCACCCTCAAGGGAGGATGCGCCTGCTTTTGGGGAGCTGCCTTTGCAATGGTAGCTATAAGATCGTCTGCTTCATACCCCTGCTTTTCAAAATACGGAATATGGAACGCTTTCAAAACGTCTTTGACGATTGGCATTTGGCTGTACAGCTCGTCTGGCGCTTTTTCTCTCTTTGCTTTGTACTGCACAAATTTTTTATGGCGCGCCGTAGGACCCTGCATGTCAAAGCACGCCGCAACGTACAGGGGCTGAAACTCTTTTGCCGCCCGAAAAAACGCGAGCAAAAACCCGTACACCGCGTTGACCATGTGCCCTTTTGAGGTTGAAAGAGGGGGCAGGGCGTGGAACGCGCGGTGAATCAGAGAATTGGCGTCAATCACCAAAAGGGTCTGCTGTTCTGCTTTTGCCATGCCAATATTGTATCA
>CAZWDJ010000070.1:0-337 GCA_964632325.1 uncultured Candidatus Saccharibacteria bacterium
ATTGTTATATATTAAATCAAGAGCAAAACTGCGCCGTATACCAAAAAATCCTGATTATTCGCAAAAAAATCTGCTCTGTGCCGCGAATAATACTTTCTCTGGGACGCGTAAAATCTGCTTAGTAATTCCGGTATGTAAAAGGAATCATGCACAGAAGCAACATCCACGCAAAACTTCCAATCTGCTGTCCAGCCCAGTTTTTCTGAAAACCGCTGGGCAAGAACTGCTTCACGGGAAAACATGCAGCTCACCGGAGCTCCCACCCAGTTGCCTTTTTGCAAAAACAATCTCAAAGCATCAAATGAAGACGCGTACAAAGGCTGCTCAAATGAAACTT
>CAZWDJ010000070.1:347-3075 GCA_964632325.1 uncultured Candidatus Saccharibacteria bacterium
CGGACGCATGCACAAAATATCCAGATGCCACAAATCCAAGCCGCGGATGCCGTTCCATGACATCAACCATTCTTTGAAGGCAGCTTTTCTCAAGAGTATCTCCCGTGAACACGAACTTAAGATATGTATGGGAAGTTCCCTGAAACATCTTGAGACATTGATTCCAGTTGCCGATTCGCCCAACATTCTTTTGATTTTTGAGAAGATATATCTTGTCTTCTTTGTCAAATTCACGCTTGGTTTCTCCTGCAAGTTCATACGTACCGTCAGTTGAACAGTTGTCCAAAACAAGAATATCAAAATTTCTATATGATTGGTCCAAGATGCTCATAAGCGTTCCCCGTAGGGCGCGTCCTGCATTAAAAGCTGGAACGCAAACAAGAGTTTCGTTTTGAGAGTCCCCTATCTTCATTTCAAAAATTCCTTCACGTCTTCGGGAGTTCCTAATCCATGCATTTTTGATTCATCAATCTCATATATCCCGATCCTCATGCCTTCTTTAATAAGATAGTTATACACTGGAGCCACGTAGAATTCATTATTGAACCTATCATTTTGAGCAATCATCCGCAGAGCAGCTTTCACAAAATATTTCCCCCGTTCAAAGTAATACAATCCAACATTCGCATGGCTGCTTATGGGGCTTTTCTCTTTTGTTTCCACCGCAAACCCTTGGTCGTCAACCTTTGTGTAGCTCCATTTCGGGTGAGTCGCGTAAAATGTCATCAAAGAACCGTCCAATCCCCTTCTTTTTGAATCTCCAATAAATTCTTCCATGGAAATATCAACTGTTTGATCGCACGCGCCTATGAGCAATGGATCCTCATTATTGATATATTCTTTAGCAAGGAGAACGCTCGAAGCCATGCCTTGGGTCACGCTTTCTACGGAAATAATAACGCATTGGTACTTTTCTTGCATGGCCTCCATGGCTTTTTCATATCCCAAAAGCTGCGGGGTGCGCGCTATAAGAATGAATCTCGAACCCTCTGTATGCAAACTCTCAAGCGACCACTCAAGCATGGTCCTTCCTTTGATATCAATAAAAGGCTTGGGGACCGTGTACCCTGCTTCCTGAAACCGCTTTCCCTGGCCTGCCATGGGAATAACGATATTAATCATGGTCTTTATGATACTCTACAAATGAATGCACATCCTCTGGCGTGCCCAAACTCCATACTTTTTGCACGGGAAAAGCGCGCACTTTCTTTTTTTCCTTGAGCAATTCATTAAACACGGGACAGATATAGAACTCTCCTTGAGTGCGGATATCAAGCTGAATCATCTGCCTTGCGTATCTTACGAAATCAGATCCATGTTTAAAATAGTACACTCCGGCAGTCGCCTGGTTGCTAATGGGCCTCTTCTCCGCAACTTCTGCGACAAATCCATCCTCTCCCATTTTCACAAAACTCCATTTAGGATGCGTTGATTCAAAGGTGACAATACCTCCATGACATTCATCCGCCGCCATTGCGTAGAAAAACTCATTGCTATTCCACTCAATCACTTGATCGGAATTCACAACAGCGATAGGCTGCTCTGTATTCAAGAAATCAGCTGCCTGGAGCACTGAAAGGGCAGCTCCTTGAGTGGGCTTTTCAAGAGCAACAATCTCACACCTGGGAGCAATAAGCTGCAGTAAATAATTTAGGTTGTATCTTTCCAAATGCTCCTGCAGCACAATAAATATGAACTTGGCATCCGCGTTAATATTCTCTACAACCCATTGAATCATCGGTTTCCCCTTAATATCAATAAGGGGTTTGGGGAAAGAAAATCCTGCTTCCCGAAATCGCTTTCCTTCTCCTGCCATGGGAATAACAATCTGCAGATCTTGACCCTGCCATTTTGGCACATATACTGCACGCTGATATTTTTCGTTTACCAAAGAAAGCGCGCCTGCAATCTTTTCATACGTCACATCAGAGGTATTCGTAACGCCGCATACAAAAGCCCCTGAAGCATGCGCGGCTTCTCTTCCATGGTGGGAATCTTCAACGATAAGGCACTCTTTGGGTCCCACCCCCAGTTTTATCATTGCCTGCAAAAATATTTCCGGATGCGGCTTTGAAAAACGGACATCCTCGTTTGAAAGAAAAAATTCAACATAATCTATCAGCCCTTTATGAGTAAGCATGAGGCCCGCTGTTTCCTTGATGGAATTTGAGCATACGGCTATTCGATACCCTTCGGAACGCAAGCGCTGTAAAATATCCCTCATTCTTGCGTCGTGCTCAAATTCTGTTTTGATGATATTCCTCGTTTGGCTTTGCTTCTCCTGCCAAATTGCATCATGTATATCTCTTGGCAGGCCTTTTCTTTGAGAAAGCAGCTCCAGCTTCTTTTTGGTAGGCAGACCGTCATAGGTTGAGAGATGCTCATCGCGGTCAATAGTATAACCAAACCTCGCAAGAGCCCTATTCAAGGCCTGATAGTGGAGCTCGCGCGCTTCTACCAGCACGCCGTCAAGATCAAAAATAATCGCTTTTACCATTGCAATAGAAGGATATGCGTAATACCCTACTCTAGTCTAAAGCCCCCATTTTCGCAATAAGACCTTAACTTTCACAACGATCGAGAAAAAAAGAGGGGGCAAGCTTAAAAGCTTACCCCTATCTGAATCCTGTGTATCCTGCGTAACACTGCTGGAAAATTTTCAGCAACGCCTCGTCATTCTCGCCGTTTGTGGCAAGAACAACCTGATCGCCAAACTTTGGCAAGTCGC
>CAZWDJ010000071.1:0-2894 GCA_964632325.1 uncultured Candidatus Saccharibacteria bacterium
TTCGAACCCTCGAGGGGTTTTAAAGCCCCTAACACATTAGCAGCGTGCCGCTTTCGGCCACTCAGCCACCCCACCAAACTTCATAGGTACTTTACCCCAAATATTTTGCATTTTCAATAGCATTTATGGTATGGAAATATCCTTCCACTTATGATATATAAAATACGCATGCGCCCGTAGTTCAACGGATAGAATGAGGGATTGCGGATCCCTTGATACAGGTTCGATTCCTGTCGGGCGCACCACATGGACTTTTCCACTCCTCTTTCGCAGGTTCCTCGCATAGGGCCTGTATATCAAAAACGGCTCTCCAAGCTCGGCATGGCAACAGTGCGCGATCTCCTTTTCCGATTTCCCCGGTCATACGAAGATTTCTCTCGCATTGCCCCGATACAGGAAATAAAAGAAGGACAAACATTCTGCATCGCAGGAACAATACTGGATATTACAGAAGAACGCACGTTCAGAAAACGCATGTCTTTAACGCACGCTGTTCTTGAAGACCAAACAGGGGCAGTGCGTATTTTGTGGTTCAACCAGCCGTACCTTGCGACAACCCTTCAAAAAGGGATGCAGGTATGTCTTGCGGGAAGCGTGATGCGCGACAAGCAGGGAATATATATCTCCAACCCCTCATACCAAAAAGTTGAAGGGCAGTTTGCTCCTTATCAGCTCACGCACGTAGGAAGAATAGTGCCTGTGTACGAAGAATCCCAGGGAATTTCTTCGCGGTGGTTCAGATCCATTGTCAAATCTGTTCTCGCAACCCTTTCAAATTTTCCTGAAACATTGCCTGAATACGTGCTGAAGGAACGGAAATTCCCCGCGCTCAAGGAATCTCTGTGGCATATGCATTTCCCGGATTCTTTGGAATCTTCCCGGCTTACGAGAAAGCGCTTTGCGTTTGAAGAACTGTTTTTCATCATGCTATTCATCTTGTCTGAACGGAAAAAACTTTCAAAAGTCAAAGCTCCTCCTATTTTACTAAACACTTCTTTCATGAAACGGTTTACAAGCCTACTTCCTTTCAAGCTGACCAACGCGCAGAAAAAAGCTTCCTGGCACATATTAAAAGACATGGAAAATCCTCGGCCCATGAACAGATTGCTGGAGGGAGATGTGGGATCCGGCAAAACCGTAGTTGCCGCAATGGCTGCCTTATCATGCGCAAAAGCAGGGTATCAGGCGGTGTTCATGGCTCCAACCGAAATCCTTGCCCAGCAGCATTTCAAAAGCATAGGCCAGCTCCTGGCGCCTTTCAAACTTACTATAGGATTGCTTACCGGAAGCCAAGACCGATTCATTTCTCCAAAACTTCCGCATGACTCCATTGAAATATCCCGAACAAAGCTCGTGGAAAAAGCAAAGAAAAACGAGGTGCAGGTATTTATCGGAACCCACGCGCTCATACAAGACAAAGTGAAATTCGCGAATCTGGGCCTGGTGGTTTTAGACGAACAGCACCGCTTTGGAGTCAGGCAGCGCGCAAAACTTTTGCACAAAGCAACATTGATCCCTCATCTTCTCTCCATGACCGCAACTCCCATTCCGAGAACTCTGGCAATGAGCATATATGGAGACCTGGACCTTTCGGTCATTGACGAAATGCCAAAAGAGCGCAAGCGCGTCATCACGCAGCTTGTTCCCCCTTCTTTACGAAAAGAAACCTACCAGTTTATCCAAAAAGAAGTGGAGAAGGGACGCCAGGCATTTGTCATCTGCCCGAGAATACAAGCGCAAGAACCAGAACAAGACTCAAAACTTGAACTCAAAACCGTGGAAGAAGAATATGAAAAGCTTTCCAAGAGCATATTTCCGAAGTTTTCAGTTGCAATGCTTCACGGAAAAATGGGAACGCAGGAAAAAGAGCAAATAATGAAAAAGTTCAGGAGAGGGAAAATAGATGTGCTGGTTTCAACTTCTGTTGTGGAAGTTGGCGTGGATATTCCCAATGCCACCTGCATGAT
Source organism: uncultured Candidatus Saccharibacteria bacterium (assembly GCA_964632325.1). GTDB lineage: Bacteria > Patescibacteriota > Minisyncoccia > Minisyncoccales > UBA10102 > JACOVZ01. The sequence continues at coordinate 1,968 of CAZWDJ010000071.1, forward strand.
GATAGAAAGCGCAGAGCGTTTTGGCTTGGCCCAGCTCCACCAGTTCAGAGGCAGAGTGGGAAGGGGAGCCCACCAATCGTACTGTTTTTTGTTCACCGAATCCAATTCCATAAAAACGCGCAAGCGCCTGAAAGCAATACAAGATTCCAAAACAGGATTTGTTTTGGCTGAAATGGATTTGAAACTGCGGGGGCCGGGGGATTTCCTAGGAAACAAGCAGTGGGGAATTCCGGACTTTGCCATGGAACAGCTTGCAGATCCTGGCATAGTGCAAGAAGCCAGGCAGGCCGCGCTTGCAGTGCTTGAAAAGGATATTTCCCTTGCGAAACACCCGTCGCTGAAAGCAAAAGTAGAAGATCTTAGGACAAAGCTTCACCTTGAGTGACAAGGTCTTTGCTCTTGGCGCGGAATTTGGGCGTAGACCAAAATCCCATATATTTTCCCAATAGGAGACGGGTTTGTGCTTCCAAGGCAGGGAGGCCGGTAAAGAAAATCATGGTAAAAGGAAACAGCAGCCATTGCCCCACGAACAAGACCATTTTCCACTTTGGATATCCTGGGGGCCGAGGAGGAAGCAGTTTGATGCTAATCATAACAGAGCCAAGCAAACCAAGCATGGCAAGCGTGAGCATGGAGCTGGTAAGCCGGGGAAGATTGTATGACAAAAGCGTGTTGGAAAAATCCCCTCTTCCAAGCACTACGGGAAGCCAGCCAAAAGAGAACAAGATAATGGAAGAAGTTGCCCATGACCAGTGGCCCTCAATCAGTTCCATGCCAAGCGAAAATCTTCGGGAAAGTCTGATACGAGGATTCTTCAAAAACCCGAACAAAAAGTAGGGAATATCGGCAACTCCGTATGCCCAGCGTTTCTGCTGGTAATACATGTGCTTTAATGTTTGCCAAAACGTGGCGGCTAGAGTGGCATCC
>CAZWDJ010000072.1:0-2827 GCA_964632325.1 uncultured Candidatus Saccharibacteria bacterium
CGGCCGGAGTATGGCGTGAGTTTGTGTTTATGATGAATTCGGGAGGGTTCCGGGATGAAGCTTGCTTCCTGGTCCCACACCACCAGATCTGCGTCATAGCCCGGGGAGATCCTTCCTTTCTTTTTCTCCAAGCCGGTTTTGACCCCGCCCCGTTCTCGCAGGAGTTCCTGCTTCCATCCATTGCTCAAGAAACTCCCGGAATTCTGGAAATGTCGCAAACCGCCCCATAAGCATTCCCAGAAAGGGCCGGTCTTTCTCGTCAATAAAAGGAGGACTGACCCATGCAAGTCCAAGTCCCATATCAAGCAAGGAGAGCACGGCCTTTCTTGTTGGTTGGTAATGCCTGGTCGTTGAAACAACAGGAATTCCCCGAAACTCCGGATGCAATGCCACGGTAAGCTCCGCAAATCCCTTAGGAGGATTTTCTCCAAGAAGCAGCAAAAGAATCTTTCTTTGCAGGGGCGAAAAGCCGCCATGCCTCTTTCTCATGTTTCTATCTCCTGAAAATAGTAAAGGGCGCTTAAGATTCTTTTACCTCAAAACTCTCACAAAAGTCAATGCACGCCAAACGCAAACCCCGCCAGAAAGGCGGGGCTGAACTTTGTCGTCGCAAGCTATTTGGATCCTAAAATTCGAAACATTTTTGTTCCGCACTTGGGACAAGTTCCGGTCATTGCCCTTCTCGTCTTTCCTCCCTTGCCCTTCATGGTCACCTCTTTCTCTCCTGTCATATCTCTCTTTGCTTTGCACTTAACGCAATATGCTTCTGTTGCCATAAAAAGAATGCTGTTTTAGTGAAGTTCCGACCTTTTAGGTCTCGCCTGTAGATTAGTATAGCTTACTGAAGCCAAAATAGCTAGTCAAGGGCTTAGCGCAATTCGTTCTGAATGATAGGCGCCAATTTTGCGCTTGCTCCGCCTTGCACGGGAATTCCATTCATGAACGTAGAAGGGGTCCCCTCCACTCCCACCTCAACACCCAGCTCCACGTCCCCCTGAATTTTGCTTATATGCTTTCCTTCAGACATGCATGAATCAAACGCCACCATATCAACTCCCAGGCCCCGCGCCACGTCCTGGTACAATACAGATCCCAGCTTTTCCTGATTCAAGAACATGGCATCTGCGAATTGCCAAAACGCCTCGTCTCCCTTTTGCTCCCATACGCATTCTGAAGCCATGGCTGAAGGCAGCGCTTCAGGATGAATGCTTGTCAAAGGAAAATGCTTGTATACCCAGCGCACATCCTGGCCAAATTCCTGCAACGCTTTTTGAAGTTCGGGATGGAACGCTCTGCAGTACGGGCACTGGAAATCCGAAAATTCAACCAGAGTGACCTTCGCATTTGGATTCCCCCGCACATGATCCCGCTCATCTACGGGAACAGGCACGCTTTGCTGCTGCTCCTCTGTTGCCGCAACAGGAGCTGAAACTGCAGCAAGATTATCTTTGGCGCTCCCGCCTTCTCCAACATACACAATTGCCCCTGCGATAATGACTGCTCCCAACAGAATGGAGCCAGGAATGGAATACGCATTTTTATCTTGCATACATATATGGCTAGTTAATGGATTTAGCGCTGCAATATTCGTACGCGGATGTTGCGGCAACAGCTCCCAAGGCAGCTGCCGTAATATCCTGCTTGAATCTTCCAAAATGGTTTGTGGCGTCTCCTGCGCCAAACACTCCCGGAATATTGGTCTGCATTTTATTGTCAACAGCAATATATCCTTTCTCATCAAGCTGAATGCCAAGCTGTAAAGGCAATTCTCTATTGGGATCAAAGCCAATTTCAATAAACATGCCGTGCAAAGCCAATTCAGAACTCCCCTTAAAGGGTTTTGACAAAGCAATTTTTTCAAGAACTTTCTGCCCAACCAGCTCTTTCACTTGGGTTTCAAGAATAACCTCAACCTGATCTCCAAAAGATTTCATGCGCTCAAGATTCACGGGCTCTGCCACCACTGCCTTTTCTCTTGTGATAAGAAAAATCTTTTTCGCGTATGCCGCAAGAAAGTTTACGCCCTTGACCGAACTATCTCCTCCGCCTACCATGGCAACTGTTTTGCCTCCAAACAGCGGGCCGTCGCATGTCCAGCAGTAATGCACTCCCCTCCCGGTAAGCTCTTCTTCCCTCGCAAGGCCGAGATGCTTTCTCTGGGCTCCCCACGCGAGAATCAGAGTTTTGCCCGCGTACTCCTTTCCTGAAGCGATTTTTACGCCAAAGGAGCCGTCTGCCTTTCGCTCCATGCTCGCAACCTCTCCTTCTTGAATCTCTGCGCCAAAAGAAACTGCCTGCTTTTTCATATTCTGCACCAAATCGTACCCGTCAATCTTTTCAATGCCGGGATAATTTTCAATGGATCCTGCAGTGGACGTTTCTCCGCCGAATTCTTTTTCCAGCATCAAGATTTTCATCTTGTACCTTCCCGCGTACATTGCCGCAGACAGACCCGCAGCTCCGGTTCCAATAATAATGACATCGTACATGTTCATAAGAATACCAAATTACGCAATGTCCGTGAAGAGCCGCGCATGCTTCATCTCCCGCAGAATCCTTCCGGGAGTTTCAGAAAGCGACCCTTTGGGAGATACCAGCTTCTTGACTGCCTGCTCTTTTTCTTTGCCGACCACATACGCAAATGCGTGATCCACGACTTCCCGCAAAAAGTGCAGCGTCACGGTCGCCCGCAAAGGATATTCCCCTTTTCCCCGCGTATCGTACCCCCTGACCCAATATTTGGAATCTTCAAAAAGCTTGGCAAACTTTTCGGGATATTCAGGATACGGCATAATGCCTGCGGTATGGCCGTCTGCGGCCACTCCCT
>CAZWDJ010000073.1:0-2743 GCA_964632325.1 uncultured Candidatus Saccharibacteria bacterium
TTCCAATATATTTTTCTTCGTTGTACGCGGGAATAATAACCGAAATCATACTCATCAATCACTGTAAAACGGGCATGCAAAAAGAGCAAGGGCTGTCCCGCAGTTGCAGAACAGCCCTTTTGCATCCTCCTTAGCTGAATTTTCCTTGCCGAAGATCTATTACATATGTACTAACATATGCAAGAGCTCCAGCAAGCCCAATAATCCCCGGGAACATCCACCCCTCCCGCAATATGATGAAATACCACACTGCGAGAGATGCCATGGCGACTTGCACAGCGTAATATACCAAGTGGATCGCGCCTGCAGTCGTCATATCAACCCTGGACGCTCCAAGAACTTTTGCGCTCCAGCCGTCTCTCATTCCTCGGAACCGGAACCACCAATCCTTGTCTTGGCTGGCCCTGCTATACTTTATAGCAGTTCGCCAAAAGTAATAAGCGCCCAGAAGTCCAACAAAACAAGCTGCCGCAAGAAGAACTTCGCTTGCTCCTTGCCGATACATCATGGATCCTACGGCAAAATCCAGCAAAGGCAGAGCGAATACATCTCCCGGACCGTTAGTCAAATAATCCCAAGGGCCCAGGATTTCTCGCCGAGAACTTCTGGGTTCCGACGTGCTTAGAATGAACATCGGAAACCAGAGAAACATCAACGGAACTAGTACAAAGATCAACCCAATGCTCCAATCACTCAATGCCAGTCTCCTTTCTTTTCAAGTTTCAATACATCCCTTCCGCGTATTCTTCCGTGTATTCTCTATATCATATATTGCACCTTATGTCAACCTCGGAATTTTCTTGCTATAGCAATTATTTTCCGAGGTTAAAATGCCGGCGCAAAAATTCATCCTCCTCAAGCTTCTGTACTTCCAATATCCGAAGGTGATTAGGTCTAAGAGCAAAAAACTCCCGCAAAAGCATAATCTCTTTTGCGCATGAATACGGAAAAACCCAAATGCTTTTCTGCAGGCGATAAAATCCGAATTCCCTCAATTTTCCGCGAAACGCTTCCCGCTTGACCTTTAATACTTCTGGTATATCAAAAATGATAAGCCGCCACTTCCCGTCCCATTGTTTTGGAACAAAGATTGCAAGGGTGTTGATTCGAAACTTATGGGCTGCCTTTTTGCCCTCTTCGGTCAGGCGCATATAAATTTGATGGTTATGCGTTTGGAACTCAATAAAGCGTTTGCTTCGCAAATATCTAAACGCATCCCGTATTTGCGGCTCTCGAAATCCTAATGACTCGCCTGCGAACCATCGCTTATACACGCGCAGCCAAAAATACGGCGATTGTGCTGCGAGCACAAACACTCCAGTCTTCAAAAACATGTGTAGAATTTCCTGTGTTGGACTGCGCTTTATTGTTTCCATATCCCTATCTCCTTCATACAAAACGCAAATCCCAAAGTCAAGAACAAAAATTGCTATAGCAATTTTTGTTCGAGGCTGATGCGCGCACGTAATACGTCCTCGTGTATGAATGCTTAAACGGCTAGAAAAGAGTTTTGGCTTCGTCCCAAATGGACGAATCCTGCTGCTGGGTCTTCATCCAATACCACCACTCTGCTCCCCACAGGTAGTGCTGGCTCAATCCGGATTTTTTCGCGTACGCTATATTATCCTTGAACTGCTCAAGATTCATGCTCTTTTTCTGTTCTTCTGGCGAAATATCATACAAAAGCTTTGGCCCCCAAGGCTCTGCCTGAAGTTCTGCGCCAATAACCGGCTTGCCGTACAGCTGGGAGATAATCTTTGCTTTTCTCCAGTAAAACACGGAAGGAATGGGATACTGCACGTACATTCCAAACTGGCTCATCCACACCTTCCGATACATGGTGGTTCCTACGATATCTCCTAATCTCGCGGCTCCGGTCCACGTAGACCCTTCTCCGCTGTCTGTAATCAAGATAGGCCTCATAGGGTCCAATGCACGAACCAACTTAATCTCCTGCTCCAAAAAATCATTGTCTGACCACAAACATTCTCCAAAAGGGAAAAATGGCTCGTTCTCAACCTGCCAGGCAATAACAGTGGGATTGTCTTTGTATCGCTCCACCAAAAGCGCGACCAATTCCAAAACCTGCTGCTGCTCTTCCTGCCTGGAAAGGCGCTTTGCCCATCCTGGAATATGGCATTCAGGCCATCTGGATGTTTTGCGCCCAATGACCGGAATAACCAAAGCTCCTTTTTCTTTCGCGTACGCTATCTGCCAGTCAGAATCCTGAAACGCGTACGAATCTTTCTGGGGTTCCAGAACATCCCAATGAAACGCGGTCTTGATATGCTTTGCCCCCAGATCCGAAAGCAGCGCCTTGTATGTTTCTCTCCAATCCAAGCCCAAATCTTGCGCATGCTTTTGCGAAAAGTTCACTCCCCACACGATGTATTCTTGCGCAGGAGCTTTGCCCACGAAAAAATAAGAAAACAGAAGCATGCACACGGCAAGAAAACCTATCCCTGCTCTTTTGAATATCTTTTTCTTGCTCATAAGAACGCGAGAATGCCGAGACCCGCGATAATCAGGGCTATGGCAAGGGCTTTTTGCTTGATCATGCGAAACGAAAAGTTCTCGACAAGAAGCCGGGGAAAAAACCAGGAAATCGCAAGAGCAAATACAAACAGCAAGGCATACTGCACTCCGTGGAGCGCCATGACAAAAGGCAGAATCGCGAAAGGAACCAAAGAAATGGAAGCATTTCTCAATATCTCAGCCAATGCTCCGGTTCCCGACGTCACCA
>CAZWDJ010000074.1:0-2721 GCA_964632325.1 uncultured Candidatus Saccharibacteria bacterium
TTGGGGAAGCCTGTTTTCATCAATGCGCATGCTAGACAAGATTTTGATGCGCGCGACAATCGCGGCATGCACCTTCAAGGGAAGAATCAAAGAAGAATGCAGTTCTCCCAGCAACCTGAACCTGATGCGCAAGCTATTGCGCATTGCCTCAATATGTATGTCTGAAGCTCCGCCCTCAACCGCGGTGCGCAGGATAACCGCAACCATTTTTGTCACCGGAGCTTCTTCGGCTAAGCGCTGCGTTCCTGCCAGCGCCTTCTTGGGCTGGTTTTCTCCCATTTCTTGCTCCAGCTGCTGAAGGGCCTGCGTCATTTCTCCTTTCAGGGCGCGATACTGCTTCATTAACTCTCCAAACGTGCTCAAAGAAATCAGAGACGCCCCGTATGCAAAATTGCCCTGCCTTGAAAGAAAGTTAAGCGCTTCTTTCGCCTGCAAATCTTCAGGATACACCATGCCGATTTCCAGAGTCTGCCCGTTTTGGCCGATAGGCACCATTTTGTAGTATTTGGCGGAATCCTCGGGGATCAAGCTCAGCACTTTCAAAGGCACGGAATCTGCTTCCACTTTCTTCAACGGGATTTTCAACTCTTCGCTTTTTGCGGAAAACACCGCCTCTTCGTCTGCGAGTTTCTGCAGAACCACATACTCTTCCTCGGTCATATTCCCTTCTTTTGCCTGAAGCATGAACTCTTTTGCCTTCTCTTTTTGCAGGATCCCTTTTTGAACAAGAAGTTCAATGATGTTCATAGGGGCAGGAATGGATTGGATCTTCCAATCACAGGAGGAGGCAACGCCTTTGCAGGAGCCCCTGTAAAATCTTTAAACAGCTCTACATTGGAAAGCACCGAGAAATCAATGGACACGTCTTGCAAAGGAGCCGGGGCAGAAGACGATATCACGATTTCGGGATTCTCCTGGGAAGACGCGCCGAAAAACCCTTTCCATACCACGAAACCGGTGATGACAAAAAATAAAACTGCCAATATGGCCAACAGGTTTTGGTTCTTCCGCTGGGATATGATTGTTTGGTCTCGCGAAAACGTAATAGCCATGGTTCAATATGAAAACACTGATACGTGCAAGCTGAATTCAAAGATTCCTCCTGTGCCCGATGAAAAGCTCATAGACGTTGGCTCTAAAATCCTCCAGGACTTTCGTAGGGAACCCAGGAATCCTTTGAACGCTTCATAACTCCCCTTTACCGCAAGAGAAGCCTGGGCCAAAGATACGTTGGGCCCTGTTGCCGAAGCTGAAGAATTTTCTGAAATGGAAAGGTTGTTCAGCACCAGCCCCGACGTTGCGGTAATGTCTTGGAACAAATCGTACAAAGCAGGCAGAGAAGAATCATCTGGGAGCGCCTCGTCAATAATGGAAATTTCTTTTGCGTAATCTGCGAGCTCCTCGTCCAGCATTCGCAGCTTTGCGTGATACTGCTGAAACGTCTCAAGTTCTTCTATTTTTATTTCCGCTTGCCGACGAACTTCAGAAAATTCCTGGTACTGAGGCCATACAAACGCTATGCCAACTATGAAAGCCGCAAGGAATAGGCCGAGAATAACAAGGGAGGATTTCATTGGAGCAGCAAAGAAGCAAGGGTTATGCTGAATGAAAAGCTTACCTGGCCGTCTTGGCGCAAAGACAAGCTGGAAAGCTCAAACGATTCCACCTCTTTTTGCTGTTTGAAAATGGCGATCTGGGAATCCAGGGTTGTAAAATCCTGCGTGGTTCCCGAAAGCTCAAGAGACCGTTTTTCAATGTCTAAGCCAAAACTCGCGAAAGCCACTCCAGGATGCGTATGCTGTTCCAAAAAGCTGAATACCGGAAGAGAGTTTTTGCGCGCCTGCATAAGTCCAGAGAAATCCCCGATTTTGCTCTCGTATGTTTTCATGCGCGATTCCAAGCGCCTGGAATCTGGAGTTTTGCTGCTGTTGATTTCAATTTCCAAGGCATTCAGCGCTTCGGCGGCTTTCACCTGCATGTATTGCAAGGCAAAAAACGCCCCCAATACAAGAATCAAAGCCATGAGGCCCGCATAAAAGAACGTGCTGCGGAATCCCAACTGCGAAGATTGTTTTGGAATAATATCTACCATGTTCATTCAAGCCCCCGCAGAGCCATGCCCAGGGCAACTGCGTATGAAGGGCCCGATTCTTTCAGCGTGCGCTCCAATATGGGCGGATAAAAAAGATGCTGAAAAGGGTTTACCACTTCTGTTTGTATGCTCAACGTCTGTTCTACGTAGTCTTTCAGGCCAAGCAACTGGGAAGAACCTCCCGCAAGCAGTATCTTTTCAATTCCTTTCCCCTCTATTGCCGCGAACTCCTCTCCCACTTTCCGCACTTCAAGCAGCAGCATGTCAATAAGAGGGGTGAGAATCAGGGAGAATTCTTTGCTTGTGATTCCCTGCGCCAGCTTTCTTGCCTCTGCGTCTTTTTCGTTGGTGGAGAGCGCCTGCGAAATGCGCTCGGTAAAATGGTTTCCCGCGATATCCAAGCTATGGGAAATCCTCAAGACTTTTTTGTATAAAACGTTTACGGTCGTGCTCTGCGCTCCAATGTCTAATAACGCCAGAGCCCGCTTGTCGTCCCCGACCGAAGAGCGGATGCACCCGAATACCTCTGCCTCCAAAGACCGCAGCTGGAGCTTGGCTAAAGAAGAGATTTCCTGGTACTGGTTGATGACCTCATTGGGTATGGCAACCAGCAATATCTTTTGGGGCTG
>CAZWDJ010000075.1:0-2655 GCA_964632325.1 uncultured Candidatus Saccharibacteria bacterium
CGCGCCTGCTTTACCAACGAAAGATACGCGCGGATCACGTGGTACGGAGAAACCACGATAAGCAAAGTCTGCCACCCTTTTTCTTTTGCAATCTTTACGATATTTATTGCTTGGCCAAGCGTATTAAAAGCTTGATCATCGAGAAGTATTGACGAGCCGGGAACTCCCTTTTCTACAAGATATTGCTGCAATAGCCCGAGAGGAAAATCATTTTCTTCAGGCCTTGTGTTGGGCCCCACCAACACATTGTTTCCGCTTATTAAAACAACGGAGGCATATCCCTGCTGAAAAAGTGAAAGAGTGCCTTGAGCTCTATCAAGCTGATCTCCCTGCAGAAAAACAATGGCATCAGCAGGCCTTGGAGATTGCTTGAGTATGTTTTCAAAAAGCTGGACTCCTTGTTCTCCGAATGCGTCCTGCACAATGGATTTTGGATTCTGCTTTTTCATTATTGCGCCAAATCCAAAGAAAGCGGGGTGGCTTCTGCAATATCTCTTGCAGCGGTTTTCCCCAAAATCTCTTGAAAATACTTGGGAGTCAGGCTGGACCCGGGCCTGGCTACGCGAATATTCTCAAGCGTAAACTTCTCGCCTTTTTGAATGTTCTTTTTTGGCCAAATCGCAGGCCGGAATATGAGATTTTCTTTTTCTTTAAAAGTAATGGGGCCATATGAAACTCTTCCCATTGTTCGTTCAATGCGCTCTTTCCCCGTAATCCCTTCAAGCGCTTCTCGCCCCTGACTCTCAAAATTCCTGATGACCTCCACCATTTTTTTAAACTCGCCAGGCTCCACAGAAAACCTAGAATCAGGCCCTCCCTTTGAACGGTCGAGAATCAAGTGTTTTTCCACGACATTCCCTCCTGCTACCGTTGAAGCAATGACCGGAATCTCAATACCAGAATTGTTATCTGAAAAGCCGCTTACAACCCCAAATCTGTTTGCCACGTCACGAATGACCCGAAGATTCGACTCTTCAAGCATGGGACTGTCGGAATAGGCCGTGACGCAATGAAGCACAGCAATGTCTTTTGCGCCATTGTCCCGAAGCGTTTGTATCGCAAGATCAACCTCCCCAAGGGACGAAAACCCCACCGACATAATCACAGGTTTCCCTGTTCGCGCCACTTTTTCCAGCAGAGGAATATGTATTGCTTCGTACGAAGCTATTTTATAGCAAGGAACTTCCATCTGCTCAAGAAAATCCACCGCGGTCTCGTCAAAAGGAGTGGAAAAAAGGAGAATTCCCAAGCTGTCTGCCAATTCCTTCAGCTTTGGCTGCCAATCCCAGGGAGTGTAAGCAAGCTGGTACAAATCCCAAAGATTCTTTCCTTTCCATTCTTCCGGCTGATTCTTGCCCCCAACTAAAAACCACTCATTTCTTGAATTCAAGGTGATAGTGTCTGGCGTATACGTTTGAAGCTTTACCGCGTCAGCTCCGGCTTGGGCGGCTCTTTTGATAAGCTCTACTGCCTCTTCATATTTTTGGTGGTGATTCCCTGAAAGCTCGGCAACAATAAAACAGGGGCTTTCCTTGCCGATACTCCTCTTGCCTATATGTATTTCCGAAGAAACCATACTGCATTATACGACATATTTGGGATTGCGCGGGGTTTTAATGGTATAAAATACCGGCTTGCGTATATCAATGCCCTTTGCAAGCATATATTCTTTTGCTTTTTTAGTGCTTTGTTCAAAATAATGGAAGATATTCGCGGCAGACACCGCGTCTGCTTTGCCCAGCACGATGCCGTCAACCAAATGCTGCCATTCTCCCACTCCTCCTGAAGCGATTACCGGGATGTTCACACTCTCGCTCACGCTTTTGGTTATGTCAAGGTCGTACCCCTTTCGAGAACCGTCCCGATCAATGGAGGTCAGAAATATTTCCCCTGCCCCTTTTTTTTCAGCTTCTTTAGCCCATTCCACAGGATCCAATCCTGCGCGCTCCTTTCCCTGGGCAACATATACCTCATATTCTCCGTTCTCAAACTTCACATCTATCGATACCACGACTGCTTGATTGCCAAACATGGCGGCAGCTTGCCCAATCAGCAAAGGGTTTTTCACTGCCTCGGTGTTTATCGCGATTTTGTCTGCGCCCATCCTGAAAAGTCTTCTCATGGTTTCTGTATCCTTGATTTTCCCTCCAACAGTAAGAGGGATGAACAATCTGCTTGACAGCTCTTGGATAATTCCAAAAAAATTTTCTTTTTTTGCGTCATCCCGGCTTACGTCAAGGATGATGATCTCATCAATCGCCCACGTATGGAAAAAATCAACGGCAGTAATGGCGTTTCCAACTGAATTCGTATGGCGGAATCCAATGCTCTGCACAATATATCCGTTATTCCAAAGCAAACAAGCGATCAGCCGTTTTTTCAGCATGGTTTCATGAAACCAAAGAAATAAAGTTTTCCAAAAGCTTCAATCCTGCGCCCTGGCTTTTTTCAGGATGGAACTGCACTCCAAAAATATTGCCTTTCTCTATGCTTGAAACAATATCCTTCCCGTGAAAGCACGTGGAGGTCACTGCGTTTTTCTCGGAAGCATCGGGAATCAAGCTGTAGCTGTGCACGAAATAATACACTTCGTCCTGCTGAATATCCTTGAATAATCCGTTCTGCTTGGCAATCTTCACGTTATTCCAACCCATA
>CAZWDJ010000076.1:0-2565 GCA_964632325.1 uncultured Candidatus Saccharibacteria bacterium
GACTAGGTACATCTGCGGTTGACATCGGGAAGTATCGTAGAATGTCGTGAGTTGGTTGGTGGAGGTGAAAATGTTCTCACGGTGGCAAAGCTGGAAGCGCATCTTGCGCGCAGGTTTTCTGATGACATAGTCCAGAGGGGAATGGTTATTGAGATTCGGGGAAGTCTGACCAGCAGTTCGCCCAAGAGAAAAATCACGCGCGTACAGCCTGTCATATATCAGGGCATTGCGTTGGTGCGCGAAACCTGCACGATTACCTTGAAAGGCCAGACGTATCCGTTTGCAGTTCAGATTATGCTTAATCCAAGGGCAGGAACGGGCAGCGGGCTACAGATCAGAAGATTGGGGAGCGATGTCGGAAATCTTGCCGATATTGATGGCTTTCAATCTTCTCCGTGGACGGAAGGGCAGCTGGTTGGTTTTGTGGAGTTTCCGCCTATACCAGACAGTTTAGCTCCTTGGAATCCAGACAAGTCGCAACCCTTGCTCTCAGAAGCGTTGAAACTCTGGAAGGCACGAGTACTGGAGCTTGCTTCGCGGGTTGAAGCAGAATTGGGTCGTCGCGAGCAGGCGCAGAAAGACGAAGATATCCGCAGATTCAGCAGAAGTTTCGCGGACAAAACAAGCAGAGTGCTTAAAGAGATGTCCATTTTCATGGATCGGCCAAAGCCTGTTTCCCAAGCAAGCACAGGCACTGGTTCTCGTAAAGCAAGAGTTGAAGATCGTATTGTGGTGTATGTGCAGAATCAGCATAATCGTGGCGTGGAAGGCGTGGAATTTGTCTTGAGGTCAGGCGCTACGGAACTTGCGAAGCACCGAACTAGGAAAAGCGGGATGATTTCCTTTGGCAAGTACGACATCGGGGAGTATGAGCTAGATATCGCGGTTGTACCAAAGGGCGCAGAAGTGGAAGGTCCAAGGCACTACACGCTAAGGCTTACCCAGGCATATCCTGGGCGGCGGATAACGATACGGATATACGTACCAGACGCGGAAGCGCCCAAGGGACTCACCCCGAGCATTGATATTCAGCATCGTCCCATTCCAGAGGACCTTGGTACGATTTTTGACGCAACTCGGTTCGCTTCTGCCGGTATTCTGGTAGTTAATTCGGAAGCAGATGGCGTTCGAGAAGCGATTGGCGATGCTCTTGGAGGTAACTTCGTTCCGTTGGAGCTGATATATGATGGATGCATGGTGCAAGCTGTAGAATTGCATTTACTGAGTCAGGGATGGAGTCCTGATGACACAGCCCAAACTTGTATGCAGTTGTTTCTGAACTTGCGGAAGCAGGAGAATGGAAACCCGAAGCAGCAAGGCGCAAGGAGAAGGAAATGACGAGCGTAGTGCAAACACTTGAACAGATAGAGCGGGTTCTTGTTGAAAAGCGTGACGCAATCAATGCTATCTTGGCAGTTGTGCGTCGTGCCCGGAACAAAGTCGCCAGCGCAGAAGAAATCCAGAAGAAACTTCAGTCGTTGGGTATTCCTGGAAAATTGCAGGACGCAGAAGCCATTATGCAAGCCCTGCAACCTTTCATGGATACTGTGTCTCCTCAGCACGATGCTGTTGCGCCTTCTTTGCCAAAGAAACCCGCAAAAGGGAGTAAGAAGGCAAGGAAGCAAGCAAAGAGATCACGGCCGGCAAAAAGGGGTATATCGCGTCATGTGCTGTCTTTCATGCGTTCGGTATTTTCCTCTTCCGAAAAAGCTCCAGCTACTTTGGAAGAGGCATTAGAAAGGGCGTTTGGCCCGGAGTGGAGCAGTAAAACACTGCATGTGCCTCATGTCATGAAAGGCGGCAAAATGGAGATGAGGAGAACTGCGTTGGACCAAGACTTGGCAAAAGGCAGCTCGAGTCATTTCCGCAGTCTTATCGGCAGTGCCGTGCGGGTTTTAGAGTCTTACGTTGGCAGCGCAGACGGAAGTTCTTTTCCGGGCGCGACTCGAAATCTCGCAGATGCCATATCTGCGCGGGAAAAAATGACACTGATAAAGGAAACTGCGGCAAGGTGGGGGGTTTCCTTATAGTATAGTTCTTTCGCACAATAAAGGGTTGGTCTCTTGAAACCAGCCCTTTTTCTTTTTCGTATGATATAGTAATCGATATGGGCATACGGCGAATCATGGTATCTGCGTCCTTGGTGTTGCTGGGCGTTATTGTCGGAGGATATCTGTTTTCAGACACGCAGCCAAGGTCTTTTTTGCGTTTGCATGACTGCAAAGATACGTGTTTTGATGCCGATGAATTGCTGGGGTTGCTTGGGTCTGCGGGCATACAGAGAGCGCCTACGTTTGAGCCGTTTGCAATCAAAGAAACCGATAAAACCGTTGCCATTGAAGCTCCGTTTCCCCGGGCAGATCTGCATTACGTTGTTATTCCCAAAAAAGATATGCGGGATATCGCAGACCTTTCTGACCAAGACCAAGAATACTTATTTGATGCGTATGCCGTAATCGGAGAATTGATTCGGGAAAAGAATTTGGCAAAGTACAAGGTGTATACCAACGGGCCAGGATACCAAACAGTCAACTACCTCCATTTCCACCTTCTTGCCGACCAGAA
>CAZWDJ010000077.1:0-2466 GCA_964632325.1 uncultured Candidatus Saccharibacteria bacterium
TTGCGGTAGCTGCAGGATTTCCTGGTCGTAAGCTTTTCTTATCTATGCAAAAAAGAAATGGAGGAATACTTTTCTAATGTTGGTGTCTAAAAACGCATCGTCATTGTTGAACGCAAAGCAGGCAAGAGCTCTTGCAGTGTAATGGCCAATGCCAGGCAGGGCGTCTAGCGCTTCGGGGTCTTTGGGGAATATTCCCTTGTGCTCGCGCAGTATTTTCTTTGCATTTTCTTGTAAACAGAGCGCCCGCCTCCAGTATCCTAGGCCTGACCATACTCTAAGCACTTCAGGTTTTTTGGCTCGTGCGAGCGCGGTAATAGTTGGAAACGCGGAAAGGAACTCCTGGTATTTTTGAAGCACCCTGGAAACTTGAGTTTGCTGGAGCATAATTTCTGAAACCAAAATCTTGTAGGGATTCTTGGTTTCTCTCCATGGCATATCTCGTCTATTCATTTTGTACCAGCGTAGAATGGCTTTTTGGAATTTAGGTATGGTCATTAGTATCAAGTGTATATGGGAGTTCACGACTTGTAAAAATATGGTATACATACTTTATAGTAAGGAGGAATAGAAGGATGGGCCTTAAAAATAGGTATTACGTAGTTCAGTCTGTGCCAGAGGATTACGAGGCGGATACCACGGGGATTTCTATTGAAGATTTGGAGCTAGACGGTTTCCCATGGCGTGAACCTCGCAAAGAAGTATCTGCGCGAGGGAAGTTTCAAGTACTCGACGCTCCTACCCATGCGCAATGGCTTTGGAAGCAGCGGGCTCAATTCCCAAGGGAGTGGAGATGTAAAACCCTTGTATTTGAGGGAACTCTCTTCCGGATTATGGGGGATGCGTCTGGACAGCTTTTTACTATTGGCATATGGTTTGATTTTTCGACCGAACGATGGAGAAAAGGCTTTGTCACCTTTGAGCCTTACTATCACAATCATTAGTTGCTATGTCCTCTAGATTTCTGGAGGACTTTTCTTTTTATGAAAAAGAGTATAGATTTAGAAATACTATGCCGAAGTACAATCCTCAAAAAATAGAGCAAAAATGGCGCAAGATATGGGAGCGCAAGAAGGCATGGAAGGTGGACATCAAAAAGGCAAAAAAGCCGTATTATAACTTGATGATGTTCCCGTATCCTTCTGCAGAAGGGCTGCATGTTGGGAACGTCTATGCTTTTACCGGGTCTGACATTCACGGGAGATTCCGAAAGATGCAGGGCTTTGACGTGTTTGAACCCATGGGGTTTGACGCTTTTGGCATTCATTCAGAAAACTTTGCCATCAGAAAAGGCGTGCATCCCAAAATCCAGAACGCGAAGAATATTAAAAACTTCACCAAGCAGCTCAAACAGCTGGGAGCTTTGTTTGCATGGGATCACGCGGTAGATACCACAAAGCCCGAATACTATAAGTGGACGCAGTGGATCTTTTTGCAGTTATACAAAGCAGGACTTGCGTATAGAGGAAAGGCTCCCGTTGATTGGTGCCCTTCATGTAAAACCGTGCTTGCCGACGAGCAAGTGATTAACGGAAAATGCGAACGATGCAGCAGTCAGGTAATTCAAAAACAGCTTGAGCAGTGGTTTTTCCGCATTACCAAATACGCAGACCGGCTGTTGAAAAATCTGGAAACTATAGATTGGTCAGAGCGAACCAAAACAGCCCAGCAGAATTGGATCGGGAAGTCCGAAGGGTTTCAGATTGAATTTCCCATAAAGGATGTAGGGAAGGATATATCTATAGTAACAACTCGTCCAGATACTATTTTTGGGGCAACGTTTATGGTGTTGGCTCCGGAGCACAAACTTGTACAAGAGCTGCGCAATCGTATTGGAAATTGGGATCAAGTGCAAGTGTATGTTGCGGAAGCTTCCAAGAAAAATGAATTTGAGAGAGGACTTGCTACGAAAGAAAAAAACGGAATAATCCTCAAGGGTATTCAGGCCGTGAATCCAGCAAGTCAAAAAGAGATTCCAGTATTCATAGCAGACTATGTATTAGGTACATATGGAACAGGCGCAATCATGGCAGTGCCTGCTCATGATGATCGTGACTTTGCGTTTGCCAAAAAATTCAATCTTCCTATCCAGTATGTTGTAGAAAAACCAGTGCAGCAAGGAGTCATTTCTGTATATCTCTATGATAGTGATGATTCCGAAGTTGCCCACGGGTTGAGAAAAATGGGGCAGGCGCTTGAATACGTATCTCCTACGCAGCGCAGATACGACATCCCCCTGTTGAAAGCACAAGAAATTATTGCCGTACTTCAACGCAATAATCTTGGCAAGGAAAACGATCATCAGGCAATTTTGCAGGGCAAAGCATTTGGCTTGGAAGTAGAGCCGCGGATGGTTGATTTTGGCATAGTACATACTGGAGACGGAATACATGTCAATTCCGATTTTCTCAATGGCTTGAATACGAAAGAGGCAATTGGCAAGATGAGCGCATGGCTGAAAGAGAAGCG
>CAZWDJ010000078.1:0-1707 GCA_964632325.1 uncultured Candidatus Saccharibacteria bacterium
ATATGGTTCCCGCAGCGTCATTGGTATGAATGGTAGAGAATACCAAATGGCCGGTAAGAGCCGCCTGGAGCGCGATTTCCGCGGTTTGGCTGTCTCGCACTTCTCCTACCAGGATCACGTCAGGGTCTTGCCTGACAATCGCCCGGAGGCCCGAAGCAAAGTCATACCCTTTTTGCGGATTAACCTGGGTTTGGTTAATGCCTTCCAGGTGGTATTCAATAGGATCTTCAATGGTGATGATTTTAAGCTCCGGATCTTGGACTTCTTGCAAAAAGGCATACAAGGTCGTGGTTTTTCCAGATCCCGTGGGGCCTGTCACCACGATCATGCCGTTGGGCTTTTTAATTTCACGCAAGAACAATTCTTCCAGGTCTTCACGCAGCCCCAGCCCTTTGATTTTTACGAGCCTGGTTGGATCCAGCAGGCGCAGCACCAAAGATTCTCCGTATTCAGACGGCAAGGAGGACACGCGGACTTCAATAGGGTCTCTGCCTTCAAGAACTAAGGAAAACCGCCCGTCTTGGGGACGGTCTGACACGTTCAGTTTTACTCCGGATACCAGCTTGATCCGGGACAAGAGCGAAGAATACCAAGAAGGAGTAAGCGTTTGCAGGTCTTGCAAGAGTCCGTCTATGCGCAAGCGCACCTTGACATGGCCTTTTTCTGTTTCTGCGTGCAAGTCGGAAGCTTCCAGGAGATATGCTCCGAGCAGCAAGCTGCTTAAAAACGCGCTTACGTCTTTTTGGTCAAGAGATTCCAGCGCAGAACGCACGTCTTTGACGCCTTGCATTGACGCAGTTGAAGATTGGAGTTCTTGCT
Source organism: uncultured Candidatus Saccharibacteria bacterium (assembly GCA_964632325.1). Taxonomy (GTDB): domain Bacteria; phylum Patescibacteriota; class Minisyncoccia; order Minisyncoccales; family UBA10102; genus JACOVZ01. The sequence continues at coordinate 820 of CAZWDJ010000078.1, forward strand.
GGGAGATTTTAACCTGGCCAGTGAGTTTTTCTCGTTGAATCGTTTCCATGCCTATAACAGCGAAGTTACATGTTCTTTTGCTTGAATAATGCTGTGGGAAGGATGGCTAAATAATATCCAAGACCCTTTTTCCTGCGTTTCAAAAGACTGGGAAATCTTTTTTTTCAAGTCTTCTTTCGGAGTGCGCAAGATGCCGTGTATTTTATGGGCAAGGGAAGATTCAAGCAGGGCAACAAGAGATAAAGAGGGCTTTGCCCACGACCCCAGCTCTCCAAGCACGTGCGGCACGTCTTTTGGATTTGTCTGGGTGTTGCGGAAATCCCGTTTTTCCAGGGCAAACACGCACGCTTGCTGCGGGACATGGTATTTCAATACAGAAAGCACGCGCAGCAAGAGTCGCGTCTGCGGGATTTGAAACGGAGAAAGCAGCTGCAGCACAGCGTCCAATGCCCGGGGAAAATTCCGAAGAGTAGGGTGGGGGTTTACCGTGATTTCCGGATTGTGCAAACCCTGCTCCTCGCTTACAATAATAGACAGATCAGGGGGCTCTTGAGAAGTTGTTTCCACAATAACCGATTTTGGTTCCACGGTGCCAGAGTGAAGGGAGAGTACGAGCTTGAGGTCTTGGTCATCTTTTTCATACGAAATCTTGGAGATCCGGGAAGCCGCACCCTGAATGCGTATTGCCGCCTCACGCGAAAGAAAAAGATCTTTTTGGACCCAGTCTGAAGGGGGCAAAGACAGAAGGGATGAGTCCATGCTCACGGATTTTCCCAGTTTTGACAGCGCGGAGAAAAGCGCAAGGGCATTTCCCAATGATTCTTGCTGCAGAGTGCCCGGAACCGGGCGGATTGTACGCGAGGATTGTATGAGATCTGAAGGAGTGAT
>CAZWDJ010000078.1:1717-2352 GCA_964632325.1 uncultured Candidatus Saccharibacteria bacterium
CCAAGACGTTTGCAAAAACACGGCGGGCAAGAAAAACAGGAGCGCAAGTCATTGCGTTGGAGGGTCATTTGGCGGCAGTAAATACAACATTTGCCCAAGGATTTGCCAAGGGCCTGGGCGTGAAGGAAAAAATCTTGAGCCCCACGTTCTTGATCGTGAAATCATACGACATTCCTTTGGGAAAATCAGCGTTTGAGCGGTTTTTCCATATTGATTGCTACCGCGTTGAAAAACAAAAAGAGCTGCTCGACCTTGGGTGGAAAGATATTTTGAAAGATCCAGCGCACGTTGTTCTTGTTGAATGGCCCGAGCGCGTTTCAGCCATTCTTCCCCGCGAATACGTCAGAATCCAGTTTGTTTCGCAGGGCGCGTCTTCCAGGACGCTGGACGTTAATGGAGCTTGACAGAGTTTCGCACTTGCTCCAGCATAAAGATGTGCCCGTTGCGACTGACGTGTTTTCGCGGCACCAACCCTCTATTGGCTTTTTCCACCCGTACTCCTTCTTTAGTCGCAACGGGCATCATCGCTCTTTTTCCTGTTTGAGCCGCGCGCGCAAGCCCGCGGCCTTTTCTTTTTCTGTGATACAATATTGGCATGGCAAAAGCAGAACAGCAGACCCTTTTGGTGATTGACG
>CAZWDJ010000079.1:0-2290 GCA_964632325.1 uncultured Candidatus Saccharibacteria bacterium
CAAGCAGATCTGCAGGATATTGATTTGGGAGATCTTGATAAAGAATTCCAAGAGATAGACCAAGAACTCAATACTCTATAGAAGTTTGAGTATGGGGAAATATCACAGCGCCCTTCTCTCAAAGAGGGGCGTTTGGTATACTGCAAGAATGGTTCCATTGAGAAACGCGATTCAGGAGGCGCAGGCCCGGCAGAGAGCGCTCGGGCATTTTAACGTTTCAGATCTGGTTGCGGTCAAAGCCATTGTCCAGGCGGCAAAATCTTTGAATGTCCCTGTCATTATCGGAGTTTCAGAAGGAGAGAGAAAGTTTCTTGGCGTAAAAACTATTGCCGCGGTAGTTAAATCTTTAAGAGAAGAACTTTCCCATGATCTCTATCTCAACGCAGACCACACAAAATCCTTGGAAGGCATCAAAGAGGCGGTGGAAGCCGGATTTGACGCGGTGATTTTTGACGGCAGCAAGCTTGCGTTCAAGGAGAATGTTGAGAAAACGCGCCAAGCCGTAGAATACGCAAAATCTGCGAATCCCAACGTTCTTGTCGAGGGGGAGCTTGGATATATCGGCGAATCGTCAAAAGTACTTGACCAATTGCCAGAAGGAGTGGATGTTTCGTTAAAAAGCCTTCCAACTCCAGAACAGGCGCAAGAGTTTGTCCAGCAGACCAAGGTTGATTTGTTTGCTCCCGCAGTGGGAAACGTGCATGGAATGCTCAAGGATACTGCTGATCCTGCTTTGTACATTGAGCTTATCCGAAAAGTAAAAGAGGCAACGGGAGTTCCCCTGGTATTGCATGGCGGATCAGGCAATACTGACGAAGATTTTACAAAAGCAATTGACGCCGGGATTGCCATTATCCATATCAATACGCAGATCCGCAGAGCATGGAGAGATGCGTTGCTCCATTCGCTTGCAGCTAATACTCAAGAGACAACTCCATACCATTTGTTAGAACCTGTGTTACAGAGCGTGCAGGAATTGGTTGCACAGCGCCTGAAACTGTTTTCCCGGATTGGGGAAAACCCGTAGTTGACGAAGTTTTAAAGACGCGTATACTCTATTTTAAGATAAGCATGGATGCCGTTTGTCTAGTGATACTTCCAAAAGGGAAGCAGTGGGTGTAAGTTCTATGACACTCCCGCCTTTCGCCACATACAAATAGGGAAGTATGACAAGCCGCACGTGAAAGAGGAAGTCAGTCTTTTTCCTCCACTCTTATCTAAATCTGGAGACCCTTGTGGTCTTAGAAAGGAGTTATCGATATGGCAGGACGATGCCATCTGCATCTGGCTCGAGCGCCGACTTGCCAACCCGATAGTCGCGAGTACGTCGCCTAGCAGATCGACACTGTGCGGCGGGGAGGAATGCATGCCACTACACGTCAGGAACGCACAATGCGTTCCTCTCCGCTGTCAAGAATGTATAAATAGTACCTTTGAAATATTTTTCAGCATATAAAATGAAGGGACGACATGTGTGCGTCCCGTTTTCTTTTGCAATTGACAAATTGCTTGGCATGGTGTATAGTGTTTGTGTACGAGTCGAGGTACATAAAGCCTCAATATCATATAGAGTATAGGGGCAGCGGAGATCATATCAAGCAATTGATTTGAACTTTTAACTTCGTGGACGAAAGAAATACTGGAGAGTTTCCCAGGAGACCTTTTGTGGATAGACCCAAGGTCCAGGGAAACTGGCCATGCGCGAACTGCGGTACCGCCATTACGGAACTTCCTTTTCAGCCAAGAGAGGGAAGCCAGGTGTACTGCCAGGAGTGTTATCGCAACAGGCCCAGGCCTCCAAGAGATTTCCGCAGATAAGCGGAAAGCAAAGCGATCCCCCAAAGGGATCGTTTTGTTTACCCTGAGCAGTGCCGAAGTGTTTGACAAACAATATGCAACTCTCTAGGATAAAGCAATATATCACGCTATTCCATGGCAAAGAAAAAGAAAAAGCCGGTCTCTGTTCCTGTGCCTGAAAAGCCCCAAGAACAAGAAATTTCAGACGGATTCATCAAAACGCGCCTGCGAGTGGTTGGCGTTGGCGGGGGAGGTTCAAATATCGTGTCTGAAATCTCCCAGCGCCTGAAAAAAGCTGATTTTGTCGCCGCAAATACGGATATACAAGCATTGAAAATGGTGCGAAGAACCATGAGGACCATGGCATTCGGCCAAAAGACTACAAGAGGCCTGGGATGCGGAATGGATCCTGGGGTTGGGCAGGCAGCGGCGCTGGAAGACAAAGAAAAAATCAAAAGTTTATTTGAAGGGCAAGACCTCTCTATTTTGGTTG
>CAZWDJ010000080.1:0-2210 GCA_964632325.1 uncultured Candidatus Saccharibacteria bacterium
GATTGAAGGATCCAGAAATGACCTTCTTTCCATGGGAGCTGACCCTGTTTCTTCCTTTGCGTACCCGTTTGGCTCGTACAACGAAACGGTCAAACAAATCGTAAAAGACGCTGGATTCATTGCCGGCCGCTCTTCAGACGGCGGATACAATGAAAAAACGCAGGATATCTTTGCCTTAAAAAGGCAGCCCATGACCAACACCACCACCCTTCTGCAGGCAAAAGGATACATTGACAAGGCGCTGGCGGATTTCACCTGGGTCATTCTCCTTTTTCACGAAGTAAGCACAACAAACAATACGTACTCAATCACCCCATCTCTGTTTCAGGAAATCGTTGACTACCTCAAACAAAAAGACGTGTCTCCCATAACGGTCAGCCAGGGAATCCAGCTTATGCGGCAGTAAAATGGGAAGCCCGCACTCCCACCAGACGAACCTTTTTTTGATTTTGCACAAGAAACTGCAAAAAAAGCTTATACGCCTCTCTTTTAAATAGCCGGATCGTACGCATGGGAATCTCGTGCGTTTTCGTCTTGGTATGCGTTTCAAACCCGGAAAATCCACGACAACGGTCAATGACCTGCACCATAGATTCTGCAGCAAAAGCTCTTCATACACGTCTTGCGCAAGCTGCTGGAAAACAGACGTCAGCGTTTCCGGGTCCCTGGTATCCTGGTCAAACGTATGCTCTTTGCCAATGGATTTTACATCTTCTCCCTGCTCAACAAGAGAATCATCTTTTCCCCTAGCTCTTTCATAGAGTTGACTGCCCCATGCGCCCAAAAGAACGCGCAAATCTTCTTTTGGAATCTTCAGTAGATCCTTCACTGCCATGACGTTTTGCCTTGCAAACTTCCGTATTTTTTCTGAAGTTTTGGGCCCGATTCCGGGAATCTCCTGGATATCAAGCGAGTCCAAAAAAGATTGCGCGCCTTGTGGCTCAACAGCCAAAAGGCCCTTGGGCTTTGCTTTCGTGCATGCGATTTTGGCAATCATTTTATTGGGTCCGATTCCAATGGTGCAGGTAAGTCTTTCCCTTTCCAGGATTTCTTGCTGAATCTTCTTGGCCAACTCCAATGCGCGCTCAAAACTCCCCAAACTGCTCACATCCCCATATGCTTCATCCAGAGAAACCTGCTCCATAACAGGAACATGCTTTTGCATGACAGCCATTACAGACTCTGACGTCCGAGAATACAGTTGCATGCTCACAGGCAAAAATACGGCTTGCGGGCACAACTTCCATGCTTGGGATATGGGCAATGCAGAATGGATGCCGTACTTTCTTGCTTCATAGTTTGCCGTAGACACGACTCCCCTGCCTTTTCCCTGTCTGGGATCAGCTCCCACCACAACGGGCTTACCCTGAAAATGCGGATTTTCACGCTCTTCTATTTGCGCGAAAAAACAGTCCATATCCAATAGAAGAATGATTCTCCTCGTCATGCCCGTATCCTAGCATATTGGCCTTATTCCCATTTTTTTGTATACTGAAACCAGCATGGAAACGCTTCTCATATATTCGCAAATCATCTTCAATCTCGTCATATCTGTTGTTGTTTTGCTGGTTGGAATACTCTTATGTGTCTTTATATACCGCGTGCTCAAAATCACCAGCGAGGCAAAAGACCTTGTACGCAGATTCACGGGGTTTCCGCTTCTTTCGCTCATTTCTAAATACTTCGGAGATCGCGCTGACTCTTCCAAAAAGAATTCAAAACATAAAAGCCGCCAGTAAATGTGCGGCTTTTACGCGGCTCAAGCTGCAACTATACGCGAGTCACGTTCTTTGCGCTTGGTCCCTTCTCTCCCTCAACTACATCGAAGTTGAGCGTATCTCCTTCATTGAGAGCATCGTATTCCACGCCTTGCAAATCTGCGGCATGGAAAAACAAATCCTTTGCTTCTCCTTCTACGGAAATAAACCCAAATTTCCTGTCTCTCTTAAGAGTCTTGATAGTTCCTGTCATAAGAAGAAATTACATTTGTTATATGTGCTTTATTGAAACCCGACCACGTCTCTCTATTACTAAGCACTGTCATAGTACCAGGGAAAGAACACGATGTCAAGAAGCAAAATAGGCCCAGAAAAATTTCCAGGCCTATTTTTGGGATGGGACGGAATGGATTGATCTTTGCGCCTTTTGGGAGCTTTGATCCAAGGAGAGAGCTTATCTCGCAAGGCTGCGATGCAGGCCCCACAGATAAA
>CAZWDJ010000081.1:0-2109 GCA_964632325.1 uncultured Candidatus Saccharibacteria bacterium
TGGACGATTGGCTCAATCAAAAATTCCTGGGATCCCCTTGCACGTTCGGAGACGACCGAAGTCTCACCAACCATATCGTAAAAAAGTACAAAGCAGTGTATTCCCCGGAAGCTCTGGCATGGACCGTAGTGCCGGAAAACTTCAGCAAATACCTAAGGCAGCAGCAGCGCTGGAAAAAATCCTGGCTTCGGGAAACTTTTATCGCCGCGACCTTTATGTGGAAAAAGAATCCTTTGGCGGCAATTTCCTTTTACTCATACTTATTCATTGCCCTCCTTTCTCCTCTCGTATTCGTGCGCGCCGTGTTCTGGTATCCTTTGACAACGCACCAATGGCCCGTTATTTATCTTGCAGGATTGTTTTTAATGCTCCTGCTCCACGGATTTTACTACCGCGCCAACGCTGGAGGCAAAGGCTGGCTCCTTGCCATCATTGATTTCTGGTTTACCGCAATCGTATTAATGTGGCAGCTTCCTTGGGCTTTGCTTACCATACGGGATTCCAGGTGGGGCACGCGATAACTTCCATACCATGTTTGCAGAAACATCTTTCAAAAGAATTGCGATCTCGCTTGCCGCCGTCCTTGTCTTGGCCTTGGGCGTGGCATACACGTATCTCAAGCAGCAGCCGTACCTAGAAGGGTTTTCTTTGGCATACTACAAGAACGCCGCGCAAAACATACTCCTTGCGCAAATGCACCGGGCAGAGCTTGCCATGTCCCAAAAAACTCCTATTGCCAATGCCAACCAGGCCACGCGGTCAATCCCCGTGCTTTTGTACCACGGGATCATAGACGATCCTGACTACTACAACATCACCAAGGGGCTGTTCAAAGACCATCTTTTAGAACTCAAAAAAGCAGGGTACCAAACCATTGGCATTGCAGACCTTGAGGCGTTTGTGCAGGGAAAAAAAGATCTTCCTGAAAAATCCTTTATGATCACGTTTGACGACGGGCGGAAAGACAGCTTTTACGGAGCAGACGCCGTACTGCAGGCGCTTGGATACAAAGCAGTCATGTTCGTCATTACGGGCAACTCCTTAAAAGACGATTCCCGAAGCGCCTACTACCTTTCTGAATGGGAGTTAAAACGCATGCTGGAATCAGGACGGTGGGAAATCCAGGCGCACGGCGAAAAAGCGCACAACTTAATGTCCATCAACGAACAGGGAGATTTGGGCTACTTTTACAGCAACAAGCTTTGGCTTGAGAAAGGGCGCTTGGAAACAGATGAAGAATTCAGAGACCGGCTCCTGCTGGACCTCATCACCTCAAAACAAAAAATAGAAAAGCGCCTGCATGTTCCCGTGCTTGGGCTTGCGCTGCCTTTTGGAGAATTTGGAGAAGAAAGTTTGAACTTTCCCGGATCCAAGCAAATCCTTTTGGATCTCACCGCGTCTGCATACTCTCTCACATTTCAGCAGGTCCGGGGAAAGAATGAGTTTAGCCAAGCATACCCTTTCCGGAACCAGCAAATCGTCAAACGCATTGAAGTGACGTCTGACTGGAGCCCGGAAGACCTTTTGTGGGTAATGGAGCAAAGCGCGCAAAAACCTATTCCGTACGACGACGAAATCAAAAACAACAATGGATGGCTTGAAGCATGGGGCGCCCTGGAACCCGGAGAAAATTCCCTGCGCCTCGTGTCTGATCCTCAAGCAACCGGCGCTTCCACCATTCTGGACGGAACGTACGCATGGCAAGATTACGCATTCCAAGCGCGCATCGTTCCTGAACGGGGAAAAACATTTTCTCTCATTGCTCGCTACCAGGATCCCGAGCAGTACGCAGTATGCAGATTCGGAACCAACAACAGGGTTGTGCTGGAACAATTCGCAAACGGCACCAGACAAGAACTCTCTTCCGGGATTCAACGCACATTCCAGCTTGGCCAGGAAACGCATCTGGGCATCCTTGTGCAAGGGCAAAGGGCCTCATGCCTTCATGAAGGAGTAGCTGTGACGGGAAGCTTTCTTGACGCTTCCCTGTCGCAAGGGGGAATCGGATTTATCGCAGAAGACACGGCAACAGGCACTGCTGCCATGAAGGTGGAACACATCTATGTCTCTGCGAACAATGAACTTCCATAGAACCGCAAAAATCACAGG
>CAZWDJ010000082.1:0-2055 GCA_964632325.1 uncultured Candidatus Saccharibacteria bacterium
AGGGACAGCACGCATTCCTTTCCGGCGGCGCTTGCGGCAGATCCGCCAGAGCTTCCGCCTGCAAGAAGCGAAAGATCGTGGGGATTCTTTACTGGGCCAAATGCAGAGTTTTCAGTAGACCCTCCCATGCCAAACTCATCCATATTTGTTTTTCCCATAATAAGCGCTCCTGCGTCCTTGAGTTTTTGCACCACGGTTGCGTCATATGGAGCAATATACTGCTCCAGCATTTTGGATCCTGCCGTGCATTTTTCCCCCTGCACCAAAATAGCATCTTTTATCGAGCAAGGGACTCCTGCAAGTACAGGCAGAATTTCTTTGTTCCGGATTTTTTCATCAATGCCTTCAGCTTGAAGCAGAGCAAGGCCTTCGGTGATATGAGTAAAGGCGTTAAGATCCTTTTCCTTTTCAGAAATCGTTTTCAGGTATTCTCGGACAAGCTCAACAGCTGAAAATTCCTTTTCTTCAAGGCCCTTCTTGATGCTTTGTATGGTTAAAGATGCGGTATTCATTGGAAAATCCCAGGAACTTTTACATACCCCTGTTCCTGCTCCGGAACACTTTCCATGATTCGCGTTCGCACAGCATCCTCTTCATTTTTTGGCAGATCTTCCCGCAAGGCGTTTTGCAATGATAGAGGATGCGTTAGGGGCGGAATATTTTCAACATCCGCCTTTTCCAAGGTATCAAAGTATGCCAAAATTTCAGAAAAGTCCTTCTGAAAGCTATCCAGCTCTTCTGGAGTCAGTTTCAGTCTGGCCAACAAAGCAATTTCTTGCACTTGTTCTTTTGTAATCATGGGTTTGTAAAACATTTTTACCCCGTGGTGGAAAAATAGGAGCGAAGCGACGTAAGAAACCAGAAGGTGTCTTAAGTGGGGGTCGGGGTGAAAATTTATTTGGGCGGCTCTAAATCCTTCGTCTCCACAAGCACTTCCTCCAACTCATCAAGATTTTCCAAAACCAGGCCTGCTCCTCTTACCATTGCAGTAAGCGGATCTTCAACAACTCGCGTGGGAATCTTGGTTTCCTTGGTAACCAGCGTATCCAATCCTCGCAGCAGCGCCCCGCCCCCTGAAAGGTAAATGCCGTTGCTCATAATATCTGCGAGAAGTTCTGGAGGGGTTTCTTCCACCGTTTCTTTTATCTGGTTGACAATCTGGCGCACTGATCGCTCAATCGCCTTCCTGATGTCGTCGTCAGACACCATGATTTCTTCGGGAAGCCCTGTGACGAGATTTCTTCCCCGCAGGGGCACCTCCTTGCGCTCTTTCAACGGATACGCCGATCCAATGGCAATCTTCACGGTTTCCGCGGTTCTTTCTCCTATGAGAAGTTTATACTCCTCCTGCACGAAATTCATAATATCTTCATTGAGCTTATCTCCCGCGATCCTCAAAGATCTTCCCAAAACAATTCCGCCCAAAGAAATGACTGCGACTTCAGCAGTTCCTCCTCCGATGTCTACGATAAAGTTGCCGCCTGCCTCTTGCACTGCCAAACGAGCCCCAATGGCAGCAGCCATGGGTTCTTCGATCAAATACACTTCTCGAGCTCCAGCATTCAACGCAGCGTCTTTCACTGCTTTTTTTTCCACTTCGGTGACGCCAAAAGGAATCCCAATAATAACTCTGGGGCCCAAACTCAAAAAGAATTTTCTGCGTGAAACCTTTTCAATAAAATACTTGAGCATTTGCTCCGTGATTTCAAAGTCTGAAATCACTCCTTTTTTCAAAGGCCTGGTAGCTACGATGTGGGCAGGAGTTCTTCCCACCATGCGCTTTGCTTCTTCTCCAATAGCAAGCACCTGGCCTGTTTTCTGGTTTACGGCAACTACCGAGGGCTCTTGAATGACAATCCCCCTGCCTCTTACATACACCACAGAATTCGCAGTACCCAAATCAATCGCGATGTCCTTTCCTAAAAACGAAAAAATTTTCCGTAAGAATCTTTTCATGATTCTTTGATATATTCCGCTATATTTGAGAAGTCAATGACGCGTTCTTCATTTTCACTTCTTTTTTTGATTCCTACTTTGCCCTCCGCGGTTTTTGAG
>CAZWDJ010000083.1:0-1938 GCA_964632325.1 uncultured Candidatus Saccharibacteria bacterium
ATCCTATGACGGCGCGGAATGGAATGCCTATAAGGTCAGCGTCTGCGAACTTTTCTCCGGCAGCCGCATCTGCCCTATCGTCATACAAAACTTCGATGCCCTGTTTTTGCAGGTCGTCGTACGCCTTGTCTGCTTGCTTTTCAGCGCCCTTCAAAGAAATCAAATGCACGAGCGCTGGCGCCACAGACCGGGGCCACAAGATGCCATTTTTGTCATGGAAAATCTCAACCAATGTTCCCATTAACCTGCTTATGCCTATGCCATAGCACCCCATGAGCACGTTCTGCTCTTTTCCGCCCTTGTCTTTGTACGTCAACCTAAACGAGGAAGAGAACTTTTCTTGGAGTTTGAATATATTGCCTACTTCAGCTCCTGCTGTTGCTTGCAAATCCTTGTTTGAGCAGGTGGGGCAGGTATTCTGTTCTGCAAAAATCTCTTTATTCACTCCAATATTGCAGTTCTTGCAAAGATACACCGTATCTTCGCCTGCTTCAACCAGCGCCTGGAATTCATGGGAGTATTTTGAAAAGGTGCCGCCTGAAGCAAACGTCAAAACAGTCTGTTTTCCCAAGCCAATCTCCTGAAAAATCCGCTGATAGCCCTTTTTAACCTTTTCATAATACGAGTCCAGGTCTTCCTGTGTTGCATGGAAAGAGTACAAGTCCTTCATCAAGAATTCCCTGCCCCGCAAAAGGCCTGACCGCGAGCGCTTCTCGTCGCGGAATTTCGTTTGGATCTGGTATACGTATTGTGGAAGATCGCGGTATGAAGAAATGAATGACCGCATCAAGGGAGTAATGATTTCTTCATGCGTTGGCCCCAAGCCGTATTCTTGCCCTGTCAAAGATTTTACCTTAAACAGCACATCAAACGTATTCCACCTGCCTGTTGCTTCCCAGCTTGCTTTTGACTGGAGGGTCGGCATCAGCACTTCCTGGCCGCCAAGAGCATCCATTTCCTTTCTGATAATTGCTTGGATGCGCGAAAATACTTTCAAGCCAAGAGGAAGTATAGTGTATACCCCTGCCATTTCTTTGTGCACAAATCCCGCCTGGGACAAAAGCTTGGCGTTGACGCTTTCCTCGTCTTTGGGAAGCTCCCGCTTTGTGCGCGTGAATAATTGTGAGAATCGCATAGGTATTGTGTAGTTTTTTCACTATACCCCAAACTTGCAGAAAAGAAAACGGGCATCCCTCGTGGATGCCCTCGTTTGACCCTGCTCACAACAGCCCAAGTCCTCTTAGGAGTTTCCCTTCAGGGCTTTGAGGATCAATATCCTCACGCCTAGGAAAGTGCTTCCTGGCAACAGCGACTGCTGCCGGGCTCTTGAGTTTACTCAACGCCTTTGCTTCTCGAGTTATTACTTCTTCCACTGTGAGATTCAAACGCCGTGCAATCTCCCTGAGTGTCACGGAGGTGCCATTGAGCCCCATATGAAGCTCAAGAGAATCTCCTCTTGGGTTGGGGTAAGACCCGCCGCCCTGATTATCGCCTTTATTATAGCTCCAGGCTCTACTTGAGTTGTCATGTGCCTCCTTTGTTTGCCCACGACTTTTTGGAACCGATTTGCACTATCTAAATATAAGCATGGATTTGCGGCTATGTCAAATAATCATACATACAAAGCAAACACTACTATACTATATAGTATAGTAGTGTTTTGGAGAAAAGAAAAAACTCGGAGCGAGCGTTGGGGCTCTTGGACTCATGTACCCGATACGAGTATGGACCTATAGCAGACGGGAGATGTCTTTGATGGTGACAAAAATGAGAAACGCGATGAGAATGGCAAAGGAAACACCAATGATCTTTTGTTCAATGTGTTCGGCCAAGGGCTTTTTCCTGAAAAGTTCAATACCCAGAAATAACAGTCTTCCTCCGTCTGCCGCGGGAATGGGGAGCACGTTAAACACCGCAAGATACACAGACAGCATGCCT
>CAZWDJ010000084.1:0-1840 GCA_964632325.1 uncultured Candidatus Saccharibacteria bacterium
GCAAGCGTTGCCGGAAATGAATGCGTGCTGTCTCTTGGAGAGGACACCGGCGGATCTATCAGGCTTCCGGCGTCTTTTTGCGGAGTCGTAGGCATGAAACCCACGTATGGCATGGTTTCAAGATACGGCATTATTTCGCTCGCGTCTTCTTTGGACCAGGTAGGGCCGTTTGCAAAAAATATAGAGGATTCCCGAACTCTGTTTGAGGTGATTCGCGGAAAAGATCCTAAAGACGGTACATCTGCAGAGCACAGCGCAGAATCTAAAAACGTATCCATGCAGAATCTGCGCATCGGGATTCCAAAAGAGTATTTTTCGCAGGGACTAGATCCAGAAGTAGAAAAGATCATCAAGTATGCCATTTCCAAGCTTGAACAGGCGGGAGTTAAGATTCTAGAGATTGAACTGCCGCATACTGCATATGCTCTTGCCGCCTACTATATCGTCAACATGTCTGAAGCGTCCGCAAATCTTGCCAGGTACGACGGAATCAGATTCGGGCTTTCAAAACAATCTGCAAATCTTTTGGAGGTGTATGAAAACTCCCGTGGCCAAGGATTTGGAAAAGAAGTGAAAAGAAGGATTATGCTTGGCACGTATGCTTTATCTGCGGGATATTATGATGCATACTATACTAAAGCCCTCAAAATCAGGACGCTTTTGGAGCAAGACTTCAAAAAAGCGTTTGAGCAAGTTGATGTAATCGCAGGGCCAGTCAGCCCGTTTCTTCCTTTTGCTATCGGCGAAAGAGTGAAAGATCCTTTGGCTATGTATCTTGTTGATATATACACGGTTCCGGTGAATTTGGTCGGCCTTCCTGCGCTGTCTTTGCCTGCTGGAAAATCAGGTAATCTCCCTGTGGGCCTGCATCTTATCGGAAAGCAGTTTGATGAGCAAGCGCTGTTTTCCGCAGCGCAATCAATTGAACAACTTCTTGCATGAACGAGCAATTTGTAGAACAACTTTTCTCCCGGCTTTCAATAGTAAATTCGCCTTCATTGCAGGCGTTTCTTGGCGTACCCAGATTCATTTTTGGATTTTTGGGATTGTTCTTCCTGTTTTTTATTATCTTTTCCATATACAAATCAAGCTGGATCAGGTATTTTGTTTTGACCGATGCTAAGGAATTCTTTACATTCCGGCCGTTTGGAGTAAGAAAAATGACCCAAAGATGGCAGCAGAATGTTGCGCGCTTGCAAACTGCCAATGAAGCTGAATACAAACTTGCCATTATCGATACAGACGCAATGCTGGACGAATCGCTCAATCGCCTGGGGTTCAGGGGAACAACCCTGGAAGACCGGTTTGCCATATTAACTCCCATTATTCTGCCCAATTTGGAGGACGCAAAGCGGGCGCACATGGTTCGCAATAACATTGTGCATGACCCAAACTTCATTCTTTCTTTGGATCAAGCGCGAGAAGTGCTGGCTATTTACGAGAAATCATTTTTAGACCTTGATTTGATATAATTTTTATGGTATCATGAGTATGCGAGTATAAGATATTCGCTTCTCGCCTTGACTGGCTGTAGAACCTTTAGCGGGCTTGCCCGCCGAAGCGGCTACGGCCCGCGAAGGCGGGGTGGTGTAGCAGTTGCATGGGAGGCCCATAACCTTTCGGTCGCCGGTGCAAATCCGGCCCCCGCAACACTCATTTTACCCCGACCCCCAGCTTAAGAAACCTTCGGTTTCTTAGCTCGCTCACTTTCCGCAGGCGCCGTTCGCTCGGATTTTTCCACCACGGGGTAAAATAGCGATTCCTCCCGTATAGGAGGAATCGTGCGCCGGCGTAGCTCAGTGGTAGAGCGGAATCTTCATAAGGTTATGGTCGGAAGTTC
>CAZWDJ010000085.1:0-1773 GCA_964632325.1 uncultured Candidatus Saccharibacteria bacterium
GTCCCGCAAAGCGGGACGGTCCAAAATCTACTACAGGGTCAACCCCCCCAGAAAAATAAAAGAGTTCTGATTCTCAGAACTCATCGAGCTGGCGCGGCTGCTTTTTCTGCTGCGTTTTGATCTGCGCCAAGTGAACTTACTACGACGCAGATTACGATACGCCGTACCCCTTTGGAGTGCAGTATCTTCTGGGTGATACCATAGATATCTACTACCTCTACTTCTACGATGAAATCGTAGGGACTAGTAACCGCATCTATATCTTTTACTCCCTCGATTTCCTTGATCGCGTCTCCGGCTTCACGATTTTTCCCGGTAAAAACTTCTACGAGAATCCATGCGCGTGACATGCCTGCCTCCTTGTTAAGATGTACTATACCTAATACAGCGTCAATATCCTGCTGTCAAACAACCCGCGGGAAAAGCGCTTTCCGTTCTTTGCCTTGCAGCTGCAGCTGGATTGCTTTTGTTGTTTCAGGCAAAAAGGGCTCAATAAGCGCAGATATAGAAGAAAGCGCGAATAACAAGTTCAAAAGAACTTCCTTTTGTTTTGGAGTTTTCTCCCATGGCTTTTCTTTGTCTATATACTGGTCGCACACAGACAAGAATTTCCAGATTTCAGACAAGGCATCGCCAAACCTGAATTCTTCCAGCGCTTTTCGAGTATTCTTTGTTGCTTCTTCAGATTCTTTTTGGATGCGCTTGTCCGTGCTTCTTTGGGGAATTTCAAATCCGGGCACTGCTTTTTCTGCCATTGCCAAAACCCGTGCTACCAGATTTCCCAGCCCCCCTGCCAAGTCTGAATTGTACCTGGCCTCTAATTTCTGTACGGAAAAGTCTCCGTCTTCTGTCGCGGGAATTTCCCGCAGGAAAAAGTAGCGCACAGCGTCTGCGCCGTATTCTTGAATGAGAAAGAGAGGGTCTACAACGTTTCCCAGGGTCTTGGACATTTTCTGGCCGTCTACCGTAATGTACCCATGCACAAACTCACTGGTTGGAAGTTCTACGCCAGCCGCTTTCAGCATTGCGGGCCAGTAGACTGCGTGAAACCTGATAATCCCCTTTCCAATGGCATGCAACCTTACGTCCCCCTCTTTCCAAAAGTTTTTGTAAAGAGGAGCTTGCTCGTCTGGATACCCCAAGGCGGTAATGTAGTTTGCCAAAGCGTCATACCATACATATATAGTCTGGGATTCGTCTCCGGGAACAAGAACGCCCCAGTTTTTTGAACGCTCCACGGGACGGGAAACAGAAAAATCCTCCAGTCCTTTTTCTATAAACCCTAAAACTTCGTTTTTCCTGCTCTCTGGAACAATTTTAATTTTATCTCGCGAAATCAAATCTTTGAGCCAAGGGGCAAATGCCGACAGCTTGAAAAAATAGTTTTCTTCTTCAATAATTTCCGGTTTTCTGCCAGGATGCTCTACGCACTCTCCGCTTTCATTCAGCTCCTCTTTTTTGTAAAACGCTTCGCACCCCACGCAATACAGCCCCTGGTACGTTTTCTTGTACAGATATTGGGGATCGGTAGCTTTCCACAAAGCTTGGGCGCCTTTTTTGTGCCGTTCTTCCGTAGTGCGGATAAACTGGTCAGTGGAAATGTTAAGCTTGGAAAGCAAATCTCCAAATGTCTTGGAGTTCTGGTCTACCAGCTGTCGCACAGGAATCCCTGCTTTTTGGGCCGCCTGCACGTTTTTAATGGCATTGTCATCAGAGCCAGACAGGAACGACAGCTCTTTGCCCTGGGAACGCTGATATCTCGCGATTACGCCT
>CAZWDJ010000086.1:0-1645 GCA_964632325.1 uncultured Candidatus Saccharibacteria bacterium
AACCCACGCTTTGCTCAGTGTCAACTTTCAGAGCTTTTTCTGTGTCTCCCATGTGTTGCATCATGTAGCTTGAAAGGTACAGGAAGAATCCCATGGGGACGCCAATGAACGACCATTGATACAGCCACTGGAACCATGTTTTCCAGTATCCCTGGGTTTTGGGAAGGATAAAAAAACCGAATGCCAAAGGAGCAAGAATAGAAAGAAGCCAAAGTATGCCTACGCGCACCACGAAAATAAGGATGGTAACGAACAGCACAGCTGCGAATATGGCAAAAAATATGGCAATAAATATTGCCTGGGCAAGCGGAGTAAGGAGCACAACAATGTTGCTTAATGGATCCTTTGCGATTGTGTTGAGAATGCCTCCAAGGGCGCTTACGCTATTCTGCGCAGCCCCGGCAAGCGCGCCCAGCCCGATATTGAATGTAGAAATCTTGGATAAGAAAAAGTTAGTGAATACGTTTGATATATCAACAAACAGCCCTACCAGCACTCCGCTGAAGTTTACCAGTAAAGCTACGCCGAACAGCCGAAAGAGTATTTTTTCATCGGCATACTCTTTTAATTGCAGGATTTTTGCCAATCCAAGAAAAGCAAGAAGGGCAATGAGCACCATATTTACGAGGTCACGGCTGAACGTCCAGCCAACGTTTACGACATGCGGCACTCCTTCTGCGAAGGGCACGACAGGAATTGTGAGGATAATGTGAATCAGGTAGTCAACAACAAAAGCGAATGCGGTTGCAATGGCAACCATAAGTCCCGCAAGCACAAAAGCGGTAATGGTGATAAGTGCTATAGGAACACCCGTTATAAGGGTGAGGATGACGTTGTAGGTTCCTTGCAAAATACCTTGCAGAAGACATTCAGGGTCAAGACAAATCTTAGCTTGGGCAGCTTGCGGAGCGAGTAAAAATCCAAACGCGGCAACAGCAAAAACAAGGAGAAGCAAGCTTCCCTTCAGCGCCGGAAAAGAAAACACGATTCTTTTTAGGGACATTACGGTACTATACCAAATTATTGCCGCTCATACCATTTCCCAAAGATATTCACATCAAATCCCACGAGCCCCAAGAGAAGGTTCAAAAGCATCCAGGAAAAAAGCAGAATAAGAATGCCTACTCCCAAAGCTTTCCACATTTGTTTTATCTTTTGAATGGCAAAAGGAGTGCCAAAAGACGTAAACAGCACGCCTGCTGACGCAATGCTCATGAATATGATTGCCAAAAGAGATACTTTCCAAAGGATAAAGTCAATGATGACCTTGATAACCAAGAACATGTCTTCCAGGCCGCAGGGCTTGAGTTCGTCCCAGGGAGTGCCTTTGTTGTCTGTGGTTCTTCCGCACGGAACAAGGCCTCCTGGAGAAATGCCCGAGGGTTCTTGAACGGTGAAAGATGTATTGACACTCCACTCCCCTGCTTCTTTGCATTGGCTGTCTAAGCACGAGCGGATTTTCGCTTCATAAGTTCCGGCGCAATTTATGCCTTCAACCGAAGCTGAATCAGAATTTCCAGGCCGCGTTTCTGTTTTTGCGTATTGAAGGGTTTTGCACCGCTGCGAAGAATCAGTTGCGGGAGTACGGTACTCTACTGCGTATTGGTATGAGCTTGCTCCGAGCACAGCGCTCCAAGAGAGGTTG
>CAZWDJ010000087.1:0-1584 GCA_964632325.1 uncultured Candidatus Saccharibacteria bacterium
TGCTGATTCTGCTAGGGCGCGCTTCACATCCGAAGCTCCATGATACGTCCAGTCCCGGAAACATTCTTCTTTGCCGGTAAACTTGTTATCTACGCACAGTTCCAAGGGACCCGGTAAAACCGTATTCTCTTGAATAACTCCCTCTTCAAGGCCCGCAAGCGCAATCAATGGCTTGATAACAGACCCTGTGGGAAATCCAATTCCTGCAATTGCGCGGTTGAACAAGGGCTTATGCGGATCATCCAGAAGACTATTCCAGTCTTGCGCATTGATGCCGTCTGAAAATGTGTTCGAGTCAAAACTCGGAATATTTACCAGAGCCAGCACCCCTCCTGTTTTGGGATCCAAAGCAACCGCAGACGCTTTTGTTGCTCCAATGCGGGACAAGCTCTCTTGCAATGCCCGGACAATCCTTTCCTGCAGCGCAGAATCAAGATGCAAAACAAGATGCGATCCTGGAGAAGGATCTTTTTCTTTTGCTGCCCGAAGCTCCAGGCCGAACGCGTCTTTTTCAACTACGAACACGCCGGGAGTTCCTCTCAAAACATGCTCATACGCATACTCTATTCCCTCTTTGCCGATTCTATCTAAGGGCGTATATCCCTCTCTTTTTTCAAGCTCTTTCTGCGAAATCTTGGCGGTATACCCCAGCGCATGAGCGAACATATTGCCCTGGGCATATTTTCTCTTGGTATGCTCTTGCACAAGGCATCCGGGAAAATCGCCTGACCGCGCGCCAAGCACCACCAATTGCCCTTGAGACACATCCTGCACCAGCAATACTTCGGGCTTTACTGTTTCGTTGAATACGCTTTTGAATTCTTCAAACGAATTCCCGGTCATATCCGCAATGCTCTTCAAAATGCGCTCCCGCGCGTAAGAATCTGCAGGCAAGTCGCGCTTGTCGCATACTAAATCAAAAGAGGGTTCGTTGGAAACCAATTGCACAAAATTCCGATCGTAAATGATGCCGCGCTCGGGAACAATCAGCGACCGCCTTTCCATATTGTCTTTTGCAAGCAAGGTCCAGCGCTCCTGCGAAAGCACCTGGAAATGAAACGCCTTGCCGATAAATACCAGGGATATAAGAAGAAAAAGCGCGAAAAATATCCTTAATACGCTTTTCGACAAGGGAACCTCGAGCCGCTGGTCCCCCAGCCCCTCTTCTTCCCTTTTTTCCAGATACGAATCTAAAATAACTTCTTCTGGAGAGATTTCAGATTCGTAAGATTTCACGTAAAGTCCTTTGTCTTCAAAGAGATGGAAGCCTGACATATTGCCTTTGTATGAATTGTATACCAAAAGAAACCGCAAGGAAGACCGTAATCCACAAGCCAAATGCGGAGCTTGAAAAAAGGTCCATGAAAAATCCTGCCCATAAAGAAGCGGCCAGCCCTGCGAGAGAGTCCCAACCCGCCAAAATATTGCACAACAGCCACAAACAAACCACAATGCCTACAACAAAGCCAAATACCATAAAATGAACCAAAAAACTGGTCTGGATCACTGCGGCAGCGTAAAAAAGGAAAAAGAAAAGAAAGAATACCTTCATTTGTTTTGGGCGATCACAAACAAAAACTCCGC
>CAZWDJ010000088.1:0-1562 GCA_964632325.1 uncultured Candidatus Saccharibacteria bacterium
ATCTACACATCCTTCCACACTCTTTCCCTACACGACGCTCTTCCGATCTCGTATCTACAAACGCAGCGAGCGGATATTCAGTGACAATCAAAGAAAATGATCAACTGACTGGGAGCGGGTACCAAATTCCAGACGGCAACTGCGACGGCGCCTGCACCGACAGTTCAGAAGGCCCGTGGGCAACTGCGAGCAATAACGGATTTGGATATTGCATGGAGGACGTCACAGGGAACGGGGCTGCCACGGCTGATTCAGGATGGGGGACAAATGGATGCGATGATTCCACGACTCATTTTAAAACCATTGCAGACACAGGTTCTGGAGAAACTGCGCAAACCATTATGTCTTCAGCTTCCGCGGTCGCAGGGGATATTTCAGACGTAGGGTTTAGATTAAGCGTTGATGCTTCGCAAGGCTCCGGAAATTACAGCAATACCGTCACGTATGTCGCTACCGGAAACTTTTAACCGCATGCTTCGATTTTTTACATCCATTAGCATTATTGGCAGCATATTCTTTTTTGCGGGAGTTCCGCTGCTTGCGCGCGCGCAGTCGTCGGGCTTGAGCATATCTCCTTTGACGTTTGAGATGAGCGCGAGCCAGGGGGAAATGCTTTCAAATATGATCAAGGTGACCAATATCGGAAGCGCTCCCTTGCAAGTGTATATGGAAACCCGGAATTTTTCTCCGGTAGGAGAAGAAGGCCAGATAGCGTTGCGGGAAGACCAGGGACAAGGGACTCTGGCTTCTTGGATCAGGATTTCTCCTGAAACGTTTACCCTGCGGCCAGGCCAAAAGCAGGAGGTGCAGTTTTCTGTTTCTGTTCCTGCGGGAGCTGCGTTTGGCGGCCACTATGCTTCCTTGCTCGCTTCGTTTGCGGGAACGCAGACGCAGGGCGGTTCGCGGGTTGCTCAAAAAGTAGGTTCTCTGCTTTTACTGCAGGTTGCAGGCCAGGCGCAAGAGCAGCTCTCTGTTGCTTCTTTTGAGGGTCCTGGATTTTCTGAATACGGGCCTTTGGCATTTTCATTCCGTTTTGAGAATACGGGAAACGTGCATCTCAAGCCCCGGGGGTATCTTGAAGTAAAGAATATGCTAGGCAAAGAAGTCGCGAAGATCCAGCTTCCGCAAAAGAATGTTCTTCCAAACTCTGTGCGTAAGGTTGAAGTGTCTTGGGATGACAGATTCTTGTTTGGAAAATACCAGGCCAATCTTGCCGCGGTATATGGAGCAGACAACCAAATGCTTTCACAGGCACTCACCTTTTGGGTCATACCGTGGAAATTAGTGACGGTTGGAGTATTGGGCGCGTTGCTCTTGGCCGCATTTTTATATGTAGTCCGCAAGCGAATTTTGACCGCAATACGCGTATTAATTCTTGGAGAAAAACGCGCGCCATGAAAATATGTTTTAAAACTATTTATATTTTCGCGCTGGTATTCTGCATTCTGGGTTTTTCTGGAAACGCAGAAGCAGTAAGCGAGGGAGTGAACGTGAGCGTTGAGATCCGCTCCCGAGGGCCTACTGGTACTTCTTGGTCGCCAAGCCAGGGGCAAATGCTGGTG
>CAZWDJ010000089.1:0-1533 GCA_964632325.1 uncultured Candidatus Saccharibacteria bacterium
AAAAAGCAAGACCATTGCTTTGCCCCGTTTCATCTACAGCTTGGGAATTAGGCATGCGGGGGAAGAAACCGCAATTGAGCTTGCAAAGCATTTTGATTCCATAGAAAAGCTGCAGCAAGCGTCTCTCGAGAATTTAAAAGAGGTTCCAGACATCGGGGAGGTGGTGGCAGAATCCATTGCGTCGTGGTTTAAAGTGCAAGAGCACAGAACTTTGATTCAAGAGCTCAAGCAAGCAGGCGTGCGCATTCTTCGCTCTGTTCTTGCGAGCGCGGCAGGAAAACTGGAAGGAACAACGTTCGTGCTTACAGGGTCGTTGGAGTCAATGACAAGAGACGAAGCAAAAGAAAAAATACGGAAATTAGGGGGAAGCGTATCAGAGTCTATTTCTTCGAAAACCGATTACGTTGTCGCGGGCAAAGACCCAGGATCAAAGATGCAAAAAGCAAAGGAATTACGCGTGAAAATCCTTTCGGAAAAAGAGTTTCTCCCTTTGGTTCAGTAGGGTTAGAGTGGTTTGTTCCGCTGACGCATAGGAAGAGCGCATTTTGAGACAGCGAGTTTGAATCCCGATATTGAACCTGTATAATATAGGAATATGCCAAGAAGACTTGAGCAGATCCATATGCCTGGAAAGCCGTATCATATATTGAGCAGGGCGGTAGACGGCAAAGCCATATTTGAATCGCGCGACGATTGCGCAAGATTCATTTTCCAGATGCATGCCGCGAATATTGGAAGCCCTATTCCAAATATATATAGGCGAAACTTAGGGGAGGCCACAGATCTCCTGCTTTCGGGTAAAGATGCTTTGGAAAAATACGTGAGGCCGGCTCATCCCCCGCTGGTTGAGTTTTTTAGCTTTGTGCTGGCGCAAGATCATTATCACTTTGGAATCGTTCCTGCGCAAAGGGGCGGCGTTTCTTTGTATATGCAAAAGTTGAATCTGGGATTCGCCAAGTTCTTCAACATGAAGTATAAAAGAAGGGGGGCGCTTTTTGAAACGCGATTCCAGGCCGCTCCAATAAGGAGCCCGGACCAGCTGGTTGCCTTGGCCCAGCATATCAATATCAAGAACGTGCTGGATTTATACCAGCCGTCTTGGGTGGAGCAGGGTTTGCATAGTGAAGAAGGAGCAGTAAGATTCCTGAAAGAATATACTTATTCAAGCTTCCCTGATCTCTTTCATGGGAGGAATTCCCTTATTGTATCGCATGCAGGCAAGGAGGAGTTGAAGAAGTTTCTCAAAGAGGACTTTCTGCAAAACGAGGGATCATTTCATGACCTTTTTGAGTCGTACAGGCGGAAAAAGTGGGATAAATACGCCAACATACTGTTGGAGTGAGAAGTGTGTGAAATCGGGTATAAAACGTAAATTTGATTCTATTTACTGTATTGTGTAAAACCGGAATTTACTTCAAATGATATTAAGAGGCGCTATAGCGCATATAAAACAATTGGATTGGCTTCTTAATGGGAGCGCCTTGCTTCTTACCTTATTTGGCTTGCTTTCTATATTGAGTTATTCCCTAGCCC